>NZ_JCAMRX010000035.1:0-65812 GCF_059821285.1 Spirulina sp. LEGE 11439 | reverse complement strand
TCTCCTTCAGCTACAGCAGTTGCCACATCTGCGATATTTCGCACCTGATCGGTCAGATTAGAAGCCATGCCATTAACATTATTGGTTAAGTCCAACCATGTCCCCGATACGCCTTTGACCTGTGCTTGACCGCCTAAAATGCCATCGGTTCCGACTTCTTTTGCCACCCGCGTCACTTCCGAAGAGAAGGCGTTAAGGCGATCGACCATGATATTAATAGTGTCTTTGAGTTCGAGGACTTCTCCTTTCACATCCACGGTAATTTGTTTGGATAAGTCCCCTTCAGCTACGGCGGTCGTAACTTCGGCAATGTTTCGTACCTGATCCGTGAGGTTCGCTGCCATCAGGTTGACATTTTGTGTCAGACTTTTCCAAGTTCCTGAAACCCCTTTGACTTTGGCCTGACCGCCTAAAATCCCTTCTGTCCCGACTTCTTGCGCCACTCGTGTGACTTCAGAAGAGAAAGCGTTAAGGCGATCGACCATCGTGTTAACAGTATTTTTTAATTCGAGAATTTCTCCTTCGGCATCTACGGTAATTTTCTTAGATAAGTCCCCTTCAGCTACGGCGGTCGTAACTTCGGCAATATTCCGCACTTGATCGGTGAGGTTAGAAGCCATAAAGTTGACATTATCGGTCAGTTCTTTCCATGTCCCTGCCACTCCTTTGACGATCGCTTTCCCGCCGAGTTTGCCCTCAATTCCTGTTTCTTTGGCCACGCGAATGACTTCGGAAGAGAAGGTATTCAAACTATCTACCATTTGGTTGATGGTGTCTTTGAGGCGTTGCAATTCTCCGTTGGCATCAACGGTAATTTTCTGGCTGAGGTCGCCGACGCTAATGGCGGTGGCAACTTTGGCAATATTTCTCACTTGTACTGTGAGATTAGAAGCCATAAAATTAACATTATCGGTGAGTTCTTTCCAGGTTCCCGAAACCCCTTCAACTGTAGCTTGACCGCCGAGTTTACCATCGGTGCCTACTTCTTTCGCTACGCGGGTGACTTCATCGGAAAAACTATTGAGGCGATCGACCATTGTATTCACAGTGGTGCCAATTTGGAGAAATTCTCCTTTGAGGGTTTTGCCTTCGACTTTGAGGGCGATCTTTTGGGAGAGATCCCCGGTGGCAACGGCTTCGATGACACGAGAAACTTCAATAGTGGGTTTAGCCAGATTATTGACCAAACCGTTGACGGCTTCAATACTATTTTGCCAAGATCCTCTGGCTTTTTTGAGGGTGGCGCGATCGCTTAAGTTTCCTTCTTCTCCGACACTACGCCCAATACGTTCTAGTTCTGTTGCAAAATCTCGTTCGATCGCGACCATCTCATTAAAAACTGCTGCGACTTCTTGGAATTCTCCTTCTTCAGCCAAATGAACGTCAAAATCACCATTTTTTACAGATGTGAGGGCATTTACCAAAAGAGCAATATCTGGCATAGGGGGATTACTTCCAGTTGTCGTAGGTTGAGAGGTTGGTGCAGCAGATTCTTGGGGATCGAGAGTGTCGGGGGTGTTGTCTTCAAAAAAGACGGCGCGACCGGGTTTTCGGGGTTTAGCGGTAGTCATGTTGGTTGTTAAGTAATTATGAGTTATTGGTGATTAGGGAATTGGCGATCGCGCTGTAGGCTTTGCTTAACACGCTATGGGGGGCATAGTGAGAAACAGGCAATCCTTCTTGTTGCGATCGGTAAACCAGAATTGAATCCGGTACGATAAAAAAGGGATAAGTCTGGGTTTTTAGTTGCGCTTCGACTTCTTCAGAAGGACTGGCTTTTCCTTTTTTACCTTTTGTCGAACTTTTAGAATAACGATTTAAAACAAGTGTATATTTATCATTCATATCATGCCCGGTTATTGTAGCAATATCCCTGCCATACAATTTTAAGTTTTCGAGGGCTTCTAAGGCAAAGACACTGGGATCGATAGGTACAATTACGCGATCGGCAACGCGCAAACTATTCAGCATAAATAATCCGGTATCCGATGGGGTATCAATGAGAATGTAATCGTAATATTGTTGAATGGGTTTGAGAATGCGATCGAGAATACCGACGCGATCTTTTACTTTTTGGGTGACCATGATAGCCACCCCTAAATTTAATTCTGAGGGGATAAGGTGTAAATTTTCGATATCTGTCGCAACAATAGTTCTCGCGATCGCAATATTTTCGTAGCCTTCACATTGGCTTAAAACTGCATTATAAATGGAATAGTCTAGATTTTTACTATCAATCCCCAATCCCGATGTTGCATCGGCTTGAGGATCGAAGTCAACCACTAAAACTTTATTGCGGGTTTTTTGTTGAGCAAGATATCCTGCTATATTAATACACAGACTTGTTTTACCCGTACCGCCTTTTAGATTAGCAAAAGAGAAAATTTTTACCATGTTAAAATATTTGATATTTTTTTTAGATAGAGATAATATTAACAACTTTCTCAATATCTAATATTAATAATAAGCGATCTTCCAATTTGTATGCCCCGCGAATGAGTTCTCGAACTTTGCCCATTAAAGTATCGGGAGGCGGTTCAAAATTATCTTCTGAAACATCTAAAACATCTCCCACGTCATCGACTAAAAGACTAATCGTTTCTTCCCCGAGACGAACTACAACATTCAGGGGATGTTGAATATCTTTTTTATCGGCTAATTTTAAGCGACGACGCAAATCGATCGCTGTAACGATTTGACTTCGCAAATTAATTAATCCTCCTACTTCAAAAGGTGAAAGAGGAACGTGAGTAATCGGATGATAGCGAATAATTTCTTGGACTTGTTCGACTTCAATCCCAAAGAAAAGATCCGCAAGGTGAAATGTACAAAATTGATGTTCGCGATCGCTGGTCATAATATAAGATTTGATAACTGATAACTGGTGTACGGACGTTGCATGCAACGTCCCTACCGATAACTGATAACTGTTAAACTGCGATCGCGGTTTGGGTGGAGAAGAATTGCAAATTTGCGGCTTCGATAATGGCATCTACGTCGATCGCTTCGGTGACTCGTCCTTGAATGACTGCCGCATATTGAATGCCAACCTGAGTAGCTTGTCCTTTAATGGTAATGCGTTCGCTGACAGTATCCAAAATTTCCTCGACGACAAACCCGATCGCATTGTCTTCCTCAATCGCAACGACAATTACTTGAATGGTATCACCATTAAGAGAACTCGAGCCGCGATCGCCTAAAATAGCGGAAAGGTCGATCAGGGGTAAAATTTTCTCGCGATATTGAATCACGCGTTGATTGCCAATTCGTTCGATCTGGGTTTGAGGGAATTCTTCCAAACGCGCCACCCGTGAGAGTGGAATTGCCATGCGTCGCAGTTGAGGCCCGGTAAAAAGCAAAAGCAGTTGACTCTCATCCTCACTCGGTTCTGTCTTCGCACTTATATCTTTTGATAAGCTCGGATCTTGTGTTTCCGAGATAACATTCGCGCTTTGTGCCAATCCTTGCACGTCTAAGATTAAAGCGACTCTTCCATCTCCCATAATAGTCGCCCCGGCAAAGCTGGGAATTCCTTTCAGTTGCTTTCCTAATGGTTTGACAACGATTTCTTGGGTATCGTTAATGGCATCGACCACTAACCCAAATACCTTATCTGTGGCTTGGAGAACGACAATATTGAGAATATCGTCAAATATTGCCGTGTGGATATCTTGAGTGGTTAACCAAGGTTGCGCTAAGTTATAACGCTTGTCGCGATCGCGTTGCAATTGCAGGGCTTCACTTAAATAGACCAAAGGTAAGAGTTTCCCGCGCAAGCGATACACGGGGGCACCATGAACCATTTCTACGCTCTTTTCTGCTTCAATTCCTTCCAAGCGCACCAACTCCAAAAGACTGACTTGAGGGATAGCATAGCGATCGCCTTCTGTTGTCACGATCAGGGTAGGAATAATCGCGAGAGTGAGGGGAATTTTCAGTTTAAAACTCGTCCCTTTCCCCACCTGAGAAAAAATATCAATAGTTCCGTTAATGCGTTCGATATTGGTTCGCACCACATCCATTCCTACCCCGCGCCCGGATAAACTGGTGATGGTTTCTGCTGTGGATAAACTGGGCAGGAAAACTAAATCGAGGGCTTCGCGATCGCTTAAATGCACGGCGCGATCGCGACTGAGAAATCCCTTCTCAATGGCTTTCTCTTTCAAAATATTGGCATCGATCCCCTTCCCATCATCAGCAATTTCAATATTGACGTAACCGCTTTCGTGAAAGGCACGCAAGAGCAATTTTCCTTCAGGAATCTTGCCGCGATCGCGACGCATCCCCGGGCTTTCGATGCCGTGATCGACACAGTTGCGAATAATATGCGTGAGGGGATCTGCGATCGCTTCAATCAGGGTTTTATCAAGTTCCGTCTCTCCTCCTTCCATCTCCAAATGCACTTGTTTGCCGAGGGACAGTGCCATATCTCGCACGACTCGGGGAAATTTGTTCCAGATGGTTTTAATGGGCTGCATTCGGGTTTTCATGACCCCTTCTTGTAACTCCGTCGTCACCAGATCCAAACGTTGGGACGTATCGGCAAACACCGTATCCCCTTTTTGGTTGGTAAACTCCAAAATTTGATTGCGACAGAGGACTAATTCCCCCACCAAATTCATGAGTTTGTTCAATAAATCCACATCCACGCGAATGGAACTATCGGCGATCGCGGAATGAACGAGATCGGAACTTGCCAGTTTTTCCAATTCCAACTTGGGGAGAGAGGAGTCTACCGCGATCGCGGAACTTTCAGAGGAGGAAGAACCTCCTTTTTGTAATCTTTCGAGGGTGGCAATTAATGTGTCATGGCGATCGCTTCCTTCTTCCCCTACAGATTCGAGAGCCGTTAAAATCTTTTTGATAGCATCGATAGTTTGTAAGAGCGCGCTAATAATCTCGGCATTGAGAAGAATCGCGCGATCTCGCAAACGAGAGAGCAAGTTTTCCCCCGCGTGGGCTACGGCTTGCAGAATATCCAATCCCAAGAACCCGCTATTGCCTTTGAGGGTGTGCAGAGTACGGTAGATGCGGTTAATTAAATCTCGATCGTCGGGGGCTTTCTCCAATGCCACCAAATCCCCTTCTAATTGGCTGAGATTTTCATTGCTTTCAACAAGGAACGCTTTAACATCTTCATCAATTTCCATAACAGTTTCTCGCCGGTTTGACGGAGACTTTGATTCTATTTAACAAGTTAGTTCTCGTGCAGTTATCCCTCGAAAAGTATGACAGAAAAAAGTACGGGTTGCAAATACCTCAAAATCTTTACAAGTATAGAAGTAGCGATCGCAAGTCTGAGTTACAAATATTTGCCGATTGCGTGAAAAATCTTTTCTCTGACCAGATCGCCAGTAATCGATAATCGTCAACTCTCTTCACATTTCACCAGCTTTCACATTTCACCAGCTTTCACATTTCACCAGCTTTCACATTTCACCAGCTTTAAAATCAGTGCATTTACCGAAAAAAAATAACTTAAGTTTACTGAGAGATAGCGCTAAAATGTTGGCAATTATTTAATGTTTTTATATTAATGACTTCTTCCTCGACCTGCGATCGCCAATTTTTTATCGTCGGTATTGGAGCCTCGGCAGGGGGGCTGCAACCCCTCGAAGAATTTTTTATTCATTTTCCCCACTTTCCCAATGTTGCCTTTATCATCGTGCAGCATCTTTCCCCCAACCATGAAAGCTTCATGGTGGAGTTACTGCAACGTTGTACGACCATGCCAATTAACATCATTGATGATGACATGGAAGTGGCGGCAAATCATATTTATATTCTCCCCCCGCACAAAAATCTCGACATTCAAAACGGAAGATTACACCTCCTCGAATTAGCCCCAAAAGATTATTATCCCATCGATCGCTTTTTTATTTCCTTAGCAGAAGCATGGCAGCATCAGGCGATCGGCATTCTCCTTTCTGGGGCGGGAAACGATGGCAGCGAAGGACTCAAAGCGATCGCGCGATCGGGAGGCATCGCCCTCGTACAATCCCCGGAAACTGCCCAATTTAGCAGTATGCCGGAAAGCCCCATTGCCTCGGGTTTGGTCGATGCCATTCTTTCCCCTCCCGAGTTGGCGCGAGGGGTTTACGATTTTGTGAGATTCTCCGAAGAATACTTTGCCGCCAAACCCGAACAATCAACCCTCATCGAACCCGAACACCTGCAACCGATTGTACAAATTTTGGCCGAGCAAGAACAGATCGATTTCAGCCATTATAAAGCCAGCACCCTCAGTCGCCGCATCCATCATCGCTGCGTGCTGAATCGCAGCAAAACCCTCAGCAGTTATATTCAACTCCTCGAAATCTCTGAGGAGGAACGCAAGCAGTTGCGCCAAGATTTACTCATTGGGGCGACCCGTTTCTTTCGCGATACACCAGCTTGGGAATTTTTAGCCTCGGAAGTCCTACCGCAAATCCTGCAAGAATTGCCCCCAGAGCAACCCTTGCGAATTTGGGTTTCAGCTTGTGCGACGGGAGAAGAGGCCTATTCTCTGGCGATTCTCGCGGATGAAGCCATCCGCGAAACGGGGAAGGAAATTCCCGTCAAAATCTTCGCCACGGATCTCGATACCGAAGCCCTAGAAATTGCGTCATCGGGAATATACCCTGAAAGTATTGCCAAGGATATCTCGGGCGATCGCTTGGAACGATATTTCACCCATAATGGCGATTCCTATCAAGTAAAACGTTTTCTACGGGAAATGTTGATTATTTCCCCTCACGATCTCACTAAAAATGCCGGCTTTTCCAAAATGCACCTCGTTTCCTGTCGCAATGTGCTGATCTATATGCAGCCCCAGCTTCAGCAACAAGTTTTACGCTTGCTGCATTTTTCCCTTGCTTCTCGGGGTGTTCTCTTTTTAGGAAATTCGGAAGTTCTCGGGGAACTTGCTAGCGACTTTACCTCCCTCGAACCCACTTGGAAAATTTTTCGGAAATTTCGGGATACAGTCCTTGCTCCATTACCCACCGCTCCCAATCCTCTCATTTTACCGCCGCGAGGGAGCGATCGCTTATCGAGACGTTCTTCTTCCTTCGATCGCGTCCTCAACGAGGCCTTAAAATTTTGCTTTGCTGGACAACAAATGACTTGCTTGCTCGTCAATCGCGACAACAAACTCGTACATATCCTGCACAATAACGAGAAACTCTTAGAGTTTCCTATGACCGGAGAAGCCAGACTCGATATTACCGAAATCCTACCAGAAGCGCTGAAATTGCCCTTGAGTACCGCGTTACACCGCGCCAAGCGAGAGAAAAAACCCATTCTCTACTCAGGCATCCAACTCGATCGCAACAGTTCGACAAATTCCACCTCCACCCAGTCTATCGATCTGCGAGTCAGCTACGATGCCAGCAGCCCTCTAATGGAAGATTATTTAATCGTCGTTCTCGAAGTGAACGATCGCGAGACAGAACGGAACAAGACTCTGAGTCAAGAGACACCAACTTCCCTCAATTTTAGATTAGATGCCGAAGCCGCCAGACAAATTACCGAATTAGAGTACGAATTGCAACAAACCCGAGAAAATCTGCAAGTCACCATTGAAGAGCTAGAAACAACCAACGAAGAGCAGCAAGCGACTAACGAAGAATTGCTCGCTTCCAACGAAGAATTGCAAGGAACCAACGAACAACTGCAATCGGTAAATGAAGAACTCTCCATCGTTAATACTCAGTACCAGCGCAAAATCGGCGAACTCACCCAACTCACCAACGATATCGATAACCTTCTCCGCAGTACCAATATCGGCGTGATTTTCCTCGATCGCGACTTGCAGATTCGCCGCTTCACCCCGGCGGCAACTCGTGCCATTAACCTGAGACCGTCGGATCTGAACCGTCCCCTCGCTCATTTTACCCACAATCTCGATTATCCCGATCTCATTATTACTCTCCAACAAGTTCTCGATACAAATTGTCCCTTCGAGCAGGAAGTATCCATTCCCGCAACGGGAGAACATTTATTAATGCGAATCAATTTATATATTCGCGAAGATGGCAGTAGCGATGGCATTGTTCTCACTTTCGTTAATATCGACGATATGAAACAAGTACAAGAACAACTGGAAAACTTGTATCGCAACAGTCCCGTTGGTTTGTGCCTGCACGATCGCAATCTGAAATTTTTAAGAATCAATCAAGCCTTAGCCGATATTAATGGTTTTCCGATCGAGGCGCATCTGGGCAAACACATTGCCGACATCCTGCCCGAATTGCACGATCGCGTCGAACCTCTCCTGCAAGAAGTCATCGAGAAGGGGACTCCCATTGTGAATCTGGAAATTCAAGGCAGCACCCCCGCCGCCCCGGGGCAACAACGATGGTGGTTGGTGAGCTATTATCCTGTTGAATTTACCAATAGCGATCGCGGGGTGGGGGCTGTCGTCACGGAAATTACGGAACTCAAACGCATTCAGCAAGAACTACAAGACAGCCAACAACTTCTCCAATCGATTAGCGATTCCCTGCCCGGAATGGTTTATATTTACGATCTCCACCAGCAGGCGATTATCTACCAAAATACAGGCGGTGAGGGAATTCTTGGCTTTTCTCGCGCCGAAATTTTAACCCTAGAGACCAACTGGTTATTCGATTTGATACACCCCGAAGATCGAAAACGAATTACCGCTCATTACCAACGATTTTCAACTGCCCATCCTGAAGATATTTTCAGCATTGAATATCGCCTGAGACATCAAGATGGGGAATATCTTTGGTTTCGCAGTACCGATAAGATTTATAACGGTCTGACGAAGGGAACCCCCGAAAAAATCGTGGGGGTAGCGATCGATATTACTCCGCGCAAACATATCGAAGCCGAGCTCGAGGAAGCCAAAATTGTTGCCGAAACGGCCAATCAGGCCAAAAGTGATTTTCTCGCGAACATGAGTCACGAGATTCGCACCCCCATGACTTCGATTATTGGTTATGCGAGTTTGCTTGAAGATACTAATCTCAACGAACAACAAGTTAAATATATCAACAGAATTGAAAACAACTGTCAAATTTTATTGAATTTGATTGAAGATATTCTCGATTTATCGACTTTAGAAGCGGGGGAAATTACGACTGATTCGGATATTTTTTATCTCAATGGAACCCTCGATAATGCGATCGCGATTTTGCGACTCCAAGCGGATGAAAAAGGCTTGATGCTCTCTTCCCAAATTGCCCCCAATGTTCCCTTAAAACTGTACGGTCCTGAATTGCGCTTGCAACAAGTTCTGCTGAATTTGCTCAAAAATGCGATTAAATTCACCGATGAAGGGGAAATTGCGATCGAGGTTACTTGTCAATTGCCCCCCAATCCTTCTACTTCTTTTCTCATTGTGGAGTTTCGGGTACGGGATACGGGTATTGGGATTGACCCCAAAGATATTCATAAATTATTTAAACCCTTCAGTCAAATTGATGCCTCTAGCACTCGCCAATATGGAGGAACGGGTTTGGGTTTAGCCATTTGTAAAAAACTCGTTCACTTCATGCAGGGTGCGATCGGGGTTGAAAGCGAAGTGGGAGTCGGTTCTACTTTTTGGTTTACCGTACAGTTAAAGCTTCCCGATATGGCTCAACTCAATCTGAATTCTCCTCAACACGCGGTAACTCTAAATGTGGAAAATTCTCTCAACCCCGATCGCGTAAAAATTCTCATTGTTGAAGACGATCCTTCCAATCAAGAACTTCTCTTAGAGATGTTACAACTCTATGGGTATCATCACATTCTCATCGTCAATAACGGTCAGCAAGCCCTTGAATATTTAACTGTTTTCGACTGCGATATTATTTTAATGGATTGTCAGATGCCGATTTTGGATGGTTGGGAAACAACTCGAAGATTGCGACAAATTGAAGGAGAAGAACGACATACTATTGTTATTGGCGTAACGGCTCATGCGATGCCCAGCGATCGCGATAAATGCCTTGAAGCTGGCATGGATGATTATCTCAGCAAACCCGATATGCTGGCACATTTAATCAATCGCATTCGTTATTGGTCTTCTCTCGGGAATCAAGAGTAAAATGTGAGAAATGGGGAAGTTTTCCGGCTTTCCCCATTTTTCATTTAAATAGGTTTAAGGCGAGTCACTTTCAGGCGAAATTGTCCGCCTCCAGTTTCCCCAAAAGCCCGGACGCGGACGATATAATCCCCTTCATTCGTAATGCGGGCAAAAAGGAGAGAGTTTGTGCTTCCATCGGGTCCATCATCATTTTCAGCGACGGTAGAGCCATCCATCGCAATTAAAATCACGATAGGATCGAATTCGTCGGAAAGAAGATCGATCGCAACATTATCGCCTTGTTCTAATTTCACTTTATAGTCGCGAGAAAAACCTCCCTCTCCTGTCGGAATATCTTTTTGTGAGAGAAGGTCTTCAATCTCTTCTCCTGAAACTAAAGGTAAAGGGTTGTACATTTCTTGGGCTTTGACGGAAAGCGTTCCCAATCCAACGGTCAAAAACGTTGCACTCGCCAGTAATGTAGAGTACCAATAACGGGCAAAACGGTGTTTCATGAAATTTTTGCTCGAGCCTAACTCGTTCATTATGTCTTAATTTTCGTGGAATTGGCTAGTTTCTAACTAGCCTTTAAAGTTTACTCCAAACTCTCGGCTCTTGATTCCCGACTCTGTTTAGAACAGGTAGGATGTCAATCATCTTCTCTTCGTTCGATCTGCTGGAAATCCCGATCTCATTCTAAGCCAGTTTCTCTGTTGTCAAAATAGCGATCGATAATTCCTTGAAAAATGCCTAATACTTTTTCTAATTCATTAATATAGTATCTACGATCGTCGATGAGAATGCGATCGCCTTCGAGTTGCAAAAATTGCCAATCTTCTCCCGTTGTGACGCAACCGTAGATCGTAGGGATGGCATTGGCTTCGCGATCGTTAAATTGTTGCGCTCCGAGGCACTGAGCAATACACTGACCTAAACCACTTTTAATATCACTTTTTTTGGCTTCAACTAAGGAGATAATTGGGGGTTGCAAAGTGAGTGAGAGCGGTCCTTTTGATAAGATAAAATCACATTCTCCTTTTAGTCCTTTTTCTTCGTTTGCATCGAGTTTTTCTCCGGAGTAAATGGCAATGCGATCGGGATTTTGTCGTTCCAGTTCAATTAAAATTGGAGCAATGATAAACTCCGATCGCGCTTTTTCGCTCGATGAGGAAAGGGCTAATTTTAAACTATAACTGAGAGTTTCCTGCAGCCATTGACTCGCTTCTCGAGGCACAACATCTGGGAAAAGTGACTCGGATTGTTCTTTTAAGCCAAATACTTTTTTAACCCGAGCTAAAGAGAAATCACTATAGGACATAATGTCAATTCCACAATTTAGTCATTCCTTTTTTTGAGAATATCTAAAGAGTCTGTTACATTCGTTCCAGAACTGAAATTCCCAGTAAAGATAGTCCTTGTTTCAAGGTTCTCGCGGTTAGATCGCACAACATTAAACGGGAAGTACGAACGGGTTCTTCTGCTTTGAGAACCGGGCAGTTTTCAAAGAATTGATTGAATTTTTGACTGAGTTCATAGAGATATTGGCAAAGACGATTGGGATATAAATCTCGTTCGACTTCTGCCAAAATATCGGTGAGTTGTAAGAGGTGTTTGGCGAGGGTGAGTTCGGATTCTTCTTGGAGAAGAATGGGCTGAGAACTGGAGATGCGATCGCGGGCTGGGGGCAGTATTTTAACGGTATCGGGAGTTCCGAGAATTTCTTGTTTTGTCTGTTCGAGTTTTTGGTTCAATTGCTGGCGCTTTTTGAACAACAGGAGATGCTTAAAAGCAAACCACAATGTACATCCCACACCGGTTAATTGGAGAAGGGGAGAGAGAAAGGGAATGTAATGAATGGCGGTATGAAGTTTGACAATAACATCGAGAACAAAAATGCTTGCGACCAGAGTTCCCGTAGCGATCGCGATCGGTTTGAAAGTTGGCCAATTCTCTTGGAATTGTTGTTGGATATATTTGGGGCTGATTTTAGCGATCGCTGTTGTTTCTACTGTTGTGATTGCACTCGAACTAATTTTATCTTCTTTGCGTCCGATGCCTTGGGTTCTGACGTAAGCATATAAAAGATAAGGGGCGGTATTGCCTTTTAATGACAGCATGCGATCGTAATCAAAAATATATTCGCTGGTACGATTTTGACTCAAATCGGCATATTTAACGGCACTCACTCCCACGACTTCGGCCACATTTTCTTTAAAAGGTTCGCTTTCTGTGCGGTTATCTTCTTGCAAGCGAGTCTCTAAGTCTTGATAGGTACGAGAAACGGCTTCATCGAGTAAGTCTTTCAAACGGACGGTATCTCCCGCACGAGTTTTAAATTTCTTCCCGTCTTTACCTTTAACGACTCCAAAAGGAATGTGAACAGTCTCTACTGTATCGGGTAAAATGTCGGCTTTTCGAGCAACTTGAAAAACTTGAGCAAAATGATTGCCTTGTCCGGCATCAGTGATGTAAATAATGCGTTCTACTTCATCTTTTCCCGTGCGATATTGTAAAGCGGCTAAATCTGTGGTGGCATAATTAAAACCGCCATCGGATTTCTGGACGATTAAAGGCAGGCGATCGCCGTCTTTGTTGGTAAATCCTTCTAAAAATACGCACTTTGCGCCGTCGCTTTCCTCTAATAATCCTACGGAGTCTAAATGGTCGATAATACCGGGAAGTAAGGGATTATAAAAAGATTCTCCTCGTTCTTGCAGGTGAATATCGAGGCGATCGTAAATCTTTTGGAATTCTCGCCGCGATTGATCGCATAATAATTGCCAAGCGTGCAAGCTGTCTTCTGCGCCAGATTGCAAGCGCACGACTTCTTGACGCGCAGTTTCTTTAAATGTCTCATCTTCATCAAATCGCTGTTTAGCTTGGCGATAAAATGCGACTAAATCTTCCAATTCTAAAGCATCAGCCGTGGTGAGTGCGTCCGGTTGAACTTCCCGTAAATAGGCAATTAACATGCCAAATTGCGTTCCCCAGTCTCCTACGTGATTGAGGCGCAAAACATCGTGACCGCGAAATTCTAAAATTCTGGCAATACTATCGCCAATAATCGTAGAACGTAAATGTCCGACGTGCATTTCTTTGGCAATATTGGGGCTAGAAAAATCAACGATTATTTTTTGCGGTTGCTTTGCTGTTTCGACTCCCAACCGTCGATCGCTTGCCATCGCTGTTAACTGTTCTGTTATATAGTCCGGTTTAAGAGTGAGGTTTATAAATCCCCGGTCGATTTCAGGAGTCTCACAGAATAAAGATACATCAAGACGATGACAGAGTTCTTGGGCGATCGCAATCGGATTTTTCTTTAAGCGTTTGGTCAAACTCAAGGCAATATTAGATTGATAATCCCCAAATCTCGGATTGCTGGCCGGGACAACAAGGGGATCGGTATCGCGAAACTCATCACCAAAAGCGATGACTAAAGCATGACTAAATTTTTGCGTGAGTTGGTTTTGAATAGAAGACATGGTTATTGGTTATTGGTTATTGATTATTGGTTCTCTCTTCACTGTTCGCTGATAACTGTTCGCTGATAACTGTATAGATTTGGGTCATTTCTTGTCGCCCTCGCAGTTGAATTTCCATGACGGGTTTGCCTGTAAAGCGATCGCGGACTAATTCATAAGTTTCTCGGGAGATAAGAATATTATAGGGGCGTTCCTCCGTTATTTGTTTATTGAGGGATTCCAAGCGGGCGGCAATATTGACCGTATCTCCTACCACAGAATAGTTGAGGCGCTGCATTCCTCCCAAACTTCCCGCCATTAACAGCCCGGAATGGATGCCGACTCCGATGCGAATTTGGGGGGAATTGTTTTGTTGCAGTTCTACGTTCAATTGTTCTAAGCGCTGGTGCATGGCGATACTGGCGGCGATCGCATTCATGGCATCTTGTTGAATGTTTTGCGATTGAGTATGGGGAAAAGGCACGCCAAACACGGCCATAATGGCATCGCCGATATATTTATCGACAACTCCACCATGTTCCATAATACAGGCAGTCATGGTATCTAAATAGCGATTCAGCCAGCGAAAGAGTTCTGGGGGAGTCATCTTTTCCGAAATGCTGGTAAATCCGCGAATGTCCATAAAAAGAACCGTTGCAGCAAGTTCGGCGGCCAATAATTCCCCTTCTTGGAAAAATTCGTCTTTATGTTGCCAAATTAAACTCGCGGTTTCTGGAGAAACGTATTTTTCAAAGAGACTCATTAATTGCTGTTTTTCCCATTGTTCCCGCAATTGAATTCCTGTTGCGGTGAGGAAAAGGGTGCCGATGGGGGTGGCAACGGGAATCCAAAGGGTGCGCCATGTCAGCATCATTGAGGCAAGGGCAAACCAAACCAGAGGAAAAGCAAGAACCATGGCCAAGCGACGTTGTAGGGTGCGCTGAGCTAATAATAAACTGGCCAGCAGTCCGATGGGAATTAAGAGGAGAATTTCCCCCCATAAGGGCAAGCGACGCAAAAAGCGATCGCCGAGAAGATTATCGATAATGGCAGCATGGACGTATACCCCAGAGGTGGGCGGATTGACATCAAGAGGGGTTCTCAAAGGATCGTCCGCAGCAGTGGCGGTAAATCCCACGAGAACCAGTTTATTTTGTAAATCTTGGGGTTTAAAGTTTCCTTCCACAATATCGACAAAGGAATAGGTGGGTAAGAATTCTGTTTTTCCCACCCAATTAATGAGGCGATTTTGGAACTCGCGATCGCCATCCGGTGGGGGAATTTGAGCAATATTCGCTTTTCCTTCTGCTTCCCGCAAGAAGTTTTCCACTTCCACTACGGCTACCCCTAAATTGGGAATGGCAAAATTACTATTATTGACCCAGAGTGTGCCTTGACGGGAAATGCCATCGGGATCTCGTTTGTGGACGATTTGCCCTTGGTTGGCGGCAACTTCGGCGAGTAGAGGAACGGGTTCAAGGGGGGTCGATCGCCCATTTTCCAATCGCGTCCAAGTCCGTCCGAGGACGACGGTTCCTAAGTTGTCTATGGCGGCGGCAAGTTCTTGGTCTTGGGGGCTGCGATCGGCGAAAATAATATCGAATCCTACCACGAGGGGATAAGCGGGATCGAGGGATTGTAAAAGCTGGGCATAGCGATCGCGCTGCCATGATTGAAACTGTCCGTATGCTTGCAAGCTCTTTTCATCGATGCCAATAATGACGATGCGATCGTCCCATTCAAGGGGGGGTCGCAGTTGAAATAGGAGGTTATATCCCGTGCGTTCGAGGGGATTCCAGATTCCGGTTGGAAGAGAAATCAGGGTGAGAACCGTTGCGATCGCTCCCGCGATCCAAGGTGGATTCGTTCTCAAATAGTGTTGCAGGCGAGCAAACATTTAGATATTAATCATCGATGGTTTCTTCTCGATTATCAATTATCTTTCTGGGAAAAAAACGACTCACCCAGAGATTTTTTTTTCTCGGGATCGAGGGATTGATAAATGCCATCAATGCGATCGCTAAACAATTGTTGGATTTGGTCCGATAATTCTGCTTCTATTCTTGCTTTCAGGTGTACCAAAGTTTCACTATTTGAGGTGGTATTTTCCGCAATTTCAATGTTTGTGGCAAAATTCTTTAATAGGTTGCGTCTTGCTCTTTTGATTCTTTGATGCGCTTGCAGTTGAGAACACCCGAAAACAGTCCCGATTTGCGCGTGAGTCAGCGTCGTTCCGTTACAGAGAATTAAAGAATTTTGCAGGTCGAGGGATAAATTATTAATGGTTTCGTAAAGCATAACCCTAATCTTGTCGTGTTTTTTTGACTCCAACCCGCCTCTCTCTCAGGGACTGCGATCGCGAGAATCACGATCGGACATGGCTCGATCTCGGTTAGCCTTCAGAGTTTGTCCGGAATCTTGTCAACATACTAAAGCATACTTTATGGTTCGTCAAGTTTTTCTGGTGGAAAGTTTAAGAAGAAAAAGGGCAATCATTACAGCGATCGCCCTGAGTTAGATAGTTTGTTGATTATCTTTTTTCACCATAACATACTTAATAAGGGGCTTGACATAACTTACAATCAAGGTGATGGCTCTTGCTTAGCCGCGAACTCTAGCACGAACCTCAAACCCAAATATAATCGGGTTTTCCCCAATATTCAGTCATCGGGGAAACTTCGAGTTATGCTAAGTATAGTCCTTAAATTAATTCAGATTGCGCCAAAGTGTATGGAATTCGAGCAAGCTCTAAAACTGGTGGATGAAATCCTCTTTGTCAGGAAAAACAGGCATTTGAGCGATCCGGAGATGACAATCTTGCAAGGAACTTGGCAAGGGATCGCTTATGATGAGATGGCTTTGAGATCTCAATACAGCGTCAATTATTTAATGCGAGATGTCGGACCCAGCTTGTGGCGATCGCTATCGGAAATATTGGGAGAAAAAGTAAGTAAAAGTAATTGCCGCACGGTTCTCGAACGCTATCAAATGGGAGCAAAAAAGGGTCGTGAAGTTGCGATCGCACCTCAGTCCAAAAAGCAGAAACTTTCCCCAACTATTCCTCATATTTCCCCACAGCAAGACTGGGGAGAAGCTCCCGATATTACCCCATTTTACGGTCGCAAACAGGAATTACAAACCCTCGATCGCTGGGTGATGCAAGAACAATGTCGCATGGTTTGTCTTTGGGGAATGGGAGGAATCGGAAAAACGACTTTATCTCGTCAGTTTGTGGAAACTATTAAAGATCGCTTTGATTATTTATTTTGGCGATCGCTACGAAATTTTCCTTCACTTTTCGATTTATTGGCAGAAATTTTGCAGTTATTTAGCCAGAGAGAAACGTTAAAAGAGCGGGGAGTTTCGCTAATCTGGGAATGTTTGCAAAACCATCGCTGCTTGCTGGTTTTCGATGATGTTGAAACTATTTTACAGCCTAGCGATCGCTTAGGCGGTTATACCAAAGGATATGAAAATTACGGGCAATTTTTTAAACAGATAGGGGAAACGCTTCATCAAAGTTGCTTGCTATTAAATTCGCAAGAGAAGCTGAGGGAAATTATTCTGCTTGAAAATTCAACAAAAGTTGTCCATTCTTTAGAATTACCGGGTTTAACTTCAGAAGAAGCGAGAGAATTATTTCGAGACAAAAACTTGACTGGGGAACAAAGCTGGCCAGAGTTTGTTGAGTTGTATCAAGGAAATCCTTTGGCTTTAAATCTTATTCTGGTCACCATTCAAAAATTTTTCAATGGCGATGTTGCCAAATATATGAGGCTAAAAGCAACATATTTGCCCGCAGAAATTACCCATATTTTACAAGAACGATTTGCGAAAATATCAGCTTTAGAAATTAAAATTTTAACTCATTTGGCGCAATCTTCTCAGCCGCTTTCTTTGTTAGAGATCGCGAACAAAATTATAGATTGCTTAGAACTTGACGATGCGATCGCAGCGATCGAGTCTCTCCAACGGCGATCGTTAATTAAAATTAAAACTCAAGATAATGAAACAAGTTTTACTTTGCAACCTGTTGTGAGAAAATATGTTAAAAAATACCACTTAAAATTATAATCATTAAGGTGCGTTATGCTGTTGCTAACGCACCCAAAATTTCTAAGGAACGCGTAAGTTAGAGATATACTCTCGACCTAGAGGATCGACGATGGAAACTGTTAAGCGGCGATCGCTAGGAATGGGAATTTCGGCCACAAATTCACCCTGAGAATTCGGAGAGATTTCTTGACCGTTAAGATAAACAAAATGAATGGGATGAACCTCCGCCATCACGCGAACTCGTCCGTTAGATAAGAGTTCTAGATTCACTGTTTTTGCCTCTTTAATTTGACCCGAAGCAATGGGAGGTTTCCCCGGAAAAACAACTCCTCCACCTCCTTCACTGCATTCAATTTCTCCATCGGTTCCTTGGAGAATCACAGTGCCAGAAATGACAGCCATGCGAGTTTCTCCACTGGGTAATACCATTAAACCAAACTCCGTGCCTCGGACCCCGGCATTCCCGGAAGGTGTTTTAATATTAAACCGAGAGTCGGGATTATTAAAGCGGCGAACTCTAACTCTTGTTCTCCCTTTAGCTAGAAACATTCCGGTTGTTTTTCCTCCACTATCGAGAATATCTAAATTTGTAACTCTCATTTGAGAGTTTTCGCCGACCTCCACCGTACCGATAGTATCATCCATTTCTAGGGTCGCCATAGAACCCGCACTCGTTTCCAAACCTACCCCTGTTTCGCTGACCGGGACGCGATCGCCAACCTTAACGGGTTGACCATTAAACGTTGCATTTCCTTCCAGAGCGCGAATTTGGACGTAGCGATCGGGAGTAGTATTATCTGAGGTCGCACTTTGAGCAATTTGAGGAGTCGTCCAAAATAACAATCCTCCGAGAAAGAATAAAAGCGGCCAAAGTGCGATTTTAGGTCGTTTAAAGACAAAGTGAAACATTCTATACATAGGAATTACTCGCAATGATTCTCGGTCATTGATACTAACATTTAATTTACAGATTGAGGCGACAGTCATCAGGACTGATAAGATATTTAGGCGATATCTTCGTTGATTTTTAAGTTTTATGAAAATTTTTCCGCGATCGCTTCTGGCCAGAAATACGGCGATTACTGCTATTGTTGTTATTCTTGTTTTTTGCTTCCTGTATTTTATTAAGTTTTCCGGCAATATTACGGGATTTTTTCGTATTGGGGATGTTCTTCCCTTGTCCCCCTTTTTAAACCCACAAGATACTTTTATTTATCAAGGAGAATTGGGATATGATGGACAGCAATTTTTGAGTCTTGCTTTCGATCCATTTTTACAACAGGATGGAACAATTGCGGCACTCGATCACCCGCTCTATCGCTACCGACGAATTTTTTATCCTTGGCTTGCTTATTTTTTAGGGCTAGGAAATGCGCGTTTAATTCCTTATATTATGGTGGGTATTAATGGGCTTTGTATTGTTGCGATTGCCTTCTTATGCGGTCTATATTTACAAGAAAATTTAGAGATGAGATGGCGTTCGCTTCTCGTGCTTTGTATTCCGGGATGCTGGTTTGTTTTTTCCTTATCAACATCAGATCTATTGAGTACTTTGTTGCTCATCACTTCTCTTTATTGCTATCAAAAAGATAGACGAATTTTAACCGCAACATCTCTCACTCTAGCTTGTTTGACAAGAGAAACAGTATTGATTGTTTGGTTTGCCTTTATTTTGGTGAGTTACTGGCAAAGAAACTGGAAACAATTGCGATACTTGTTTCTCGTTCTCGTTCCTGTTTTTGCTTGGAATTTTTATGTATTGATCCGCTTTCAAGATCGCGGCACATTAGGAACAAAAACAAATTTTGATTATCCTTTTTTGGGAATAATCGATAAAATTACGGGCTTTTTTCAAAATGAATTTACGGTGAGTACCATTTTTGAAATTTATTTGTTTGCCATTTTGATTGCTTGTTTTATTTTAATCGCATTGCATAGTTATCGCAGGCTAGAACAAAATCGCTTAATTTTAGGGGTGACTCTGGCTTATGGGTTGCTATTTTGTTTTAGCAGTATTACAATTTTAGGTTATTATTTAGACTTCTCGCGGGTTTATATGGATGTTTACTTTTTACTATTGTTAAGTGCAGGAGAAGGAACGATCGCGATCGCTCCCCTGGCAGCCTCGGGTTTGGCAAGTCTTGCTTTTCTTCTCATACAGTCATAATCAATTCAAAAGTCAAAATTTTGAATTCAAAAAATGGTCGGCAATCTTAATCATGAACGAACAAAATAATTTAGAGAAAAAAGAAGTATTTCAGCGCAATTATCAAGCTGGCAAGCTCGCATTTGAACGCGGCAAATATAGAGCGAGTGTTACCTATTTAGAAGCTGCTTGCAAATTAGTCAATCGTCCTTCACGTTTAGGGGGAGAGGTGCAAATGTGGTTAGTGACAGCTTATCAAGCAGCGAATGCCAGCGAAGAGGCGATCGCGTTGTGTGAAAAACTTTTACTTCACTCCGATCCCCAAACCAAAAAACAAGCAAAAAATTTACTGTATATTCTCAAAGCACCCCAGCTTCAACGTCCAGAAGAATGGATGACTAATATCCCCGATCTGGTTAATTTAGAGGAAAGTCGCTCATATAATCGTTATGCTGGCGTTAAATCCAAGCCGCAAGTCAATCGCGATCGCTTCATCAATGAGTCTTCCTCTGTCGATCCCCAAGAAATTAATACTCAGGATAACCAATTTATCGGTGTTGCCTTTATTCTCCTCTTATTCATTTTAGGAGGCTTGTTCTTTTGGAGTCATTAAATTAATTAAAATTTCCCGAACTGGCCACAGTTTAGAGAGAAATACCGCCTAAATGCGATCGCAATTGTTCGAGCATTGTTTGAGTATTAAGAGGGAGTTGAGACAATAATCGAGAAGCCACACTTAAAGTTTCTTCCTTTTCTCGCGAGACTTGCCACTCTCGAATTAAACCCAATAAGAGATGTTCTGTATTAATGAGAAGATTTCCTCCTGCGATCGCTTCTTCAAGAGAGAATTCCAAAACTCGTTTTGCCTTGGGAGTTAAGGGTATTTTTTCCCCCGTACCTCGACCTTCACCAATAAATTCTTTAACTGTTTTTCGCGTTTCTCCTAAATCCATCCCCCAAGATTTAAGCAAATATGCGGCTTTTCCGCTTCCTTCTCCCATCAATCCCAATAAAATCTGTTCCGTGCCAATAAAATTATGTTGTAAGCGAGCCGCTTCGTTACGAGCCAGTAATAAAACTTGTAAGGCTTTTCCTCCCAAGCGATCGTAAATTGCCGTATCGACAAGATGTTCGAGATCGTCTTCATCAGGAACATCTAAAAAATGATTTTCATTAATGAATTCATCTTTCATATTGCTGACCTTACTCCAGTCAACAACTCGCCGACGCACGCAACATTCTGCATAAAAAAATGCCAATAAATCTTCTAAAATATCAACATCGATCGCATAGTAGACAAACTTTCCTTCTTGACGCGATCGCACTAATCCTTGTTGTTGCAGTTTGCCTAAATGAGGAGCGAGTTTCCTTTGAGGAATTTTGAGGCGAGCTTGTAATTCTGCTTCCATCATTCCTTGCGGGTGCTTTTTAACCAATAAACTTACAATAGTCAAACGTGCAGTAGAGCCTAAAGCCGCCAGAAGATCTGCATAGCGAGTAATGTTATCTTTTTTCATAAAACTCCATTTTGTTATTGATTATTGGTTGTTAGTTATTGGTACTCAAACAACCAATAATTAACAACCTGCAACAATTTTCTGATATTCTGTCTCAGTAAATCGATCTTCTGAACTTTCGAGGCGATCGATAAAAAGAATACCATTAAGATGATCGAGTTCGTGTTGAAAAATTCGCGCCATGAAATCCGTTAAGATGGTTTTGTGCAGATGGCCGTGGCGATCGCAATATTCCACCTCAATTTCTCGATATCGAGGCACTAATCCGCGCACTCCCGGTACGCTCAAACACCCTTCCCAACCCTTTTCAATGTCTTCGGAATGGTCTAAAATGTGGGGATTGAGCATCGCAGTTGGTTGCATCGTCGGAGCAGAAGGATAGCGATCGCTCGGCCTTGAAGCCACAATAAACAAGCGAGACGAGCAAGCGACTTGAGGTGCAGCAATACCGACCCCATTAGCTGAGGCCGCCGTTGCGATCAGGCGATCGATTAAGATTTGCACGCGAGGATCGGTAACATTTTTGATCGTCTTGGCTCGTTGTCGCAAAATAGAATGACCCAACCGAGCAATATCGAGAATTTCAGACATAATACGGAAAAAAAGCGACTTATCTCCTATTCTAGATTCTCGATCGCCGCGATCGAGTCGCGCAACAAGGACAAAGCAACAGATCTACCCCAAACTAAGATAAGATACAGAACCTCCGTCTCGAGTTTGCCGAAGCGACTCAAAATGCTCATGTCTCCCGATCGCCTGTGGAAAGCTATTTTAAAACGCTTGGAAGCTCAACTGACCCGTCCCACCTTCGAGACGTGGATCTCACCAGCGACCCTGCAAGAGTTGCGCGATCGTACTTTGATTATCCAAGCCCCCAACCCGTTTACGCGCAATTGGTTGCAGAAGCATTATATGGCGATCGTCACAGAAGCGGCGACGGAAATCTTAGGATATCCTGTAGAAATTCAATTCACCGCAGCGCGAGGGGATGATACCATCGGACGGCCGCTATCCCCACCGCGAGAATTCCCCAACTCTCTCCCTAGTGAGGATCGCCATCCCTTATCAACCCCGTTTAATCTCAAATACGTTTTTTCTCGTTTTGTGGTGGGTGCAAATAGTCGTATGGCTCATGCTGCTTCGCTTGCGGTTGCTGAGTCCCCCGGACGAGAATTCAATCCTTTGTTTCTCTGTGGTGGAGTCGGCTTAGGAAAAACCCATCTCATGCAAGCGATCGGGAATTATCGCTTAGAAATCAATCCCGATTCTAAAGTCTTTTACGTTTCCACCGAAAAATTCACGAACGATCTGATTACAGCGATTCGTCAAGATAGCATGCAAAGTTTTCGCGATCGCTATCGAGCAGCAGATGTCTTATTAGTCGATGATATTCAATTTATTGAAGGAACCGAATCCACCCAAGAAGAGTTCTTCTATACATTTAATACCCTACACGGAGCCGGAAAACAAGTGGTTTTGGCCGCCGATCGCTCCCCCGATCGCATCCCTCGTTTACAGGAGCGTTTGTGTTCTCGCTTTTCAATGGGATTGATTGCCGATATCCAGCCGCCGGATTTAGAAACCCGCATGGCAATTTTACAAAAGAAAGGAGAAGACAATAATATTCATCTTCCTCAGAACGTCATCGAATATATTGCGACTCACTACACTTCTAATATTCGAGAATTAGAAGGCGCACTCATTCGCACGATCGCTTATATTTCTATTTCCGGGCTACCCATGACCGTCGAACATATTGCCCCAGTCTTAAATCCAACAACAGAGAAAGTAAAAGCAACCCCCCAAGCAATTTTAGATACCGTATCGGAGACATTCAAAATTTCCATTGACGATCTCAAAAGCAGTTCCCGCCGTCGCGAAATTAGCCAAGCCAGACAAATTGCCATGTATCTGATGCGACAGCATACCGATTTAAGTTTACCGAGAATAGGAGAAGAATTTGGCGGGAAAGACCATACAACAGTCATGTATAGTTGTGACAAAATCGCCCAACAACGCCAGAAAGATAGCCAATTGAATCAAATCCTCATACAGCTTGGCGATTTAATTAAGTAATGGGTGATGGTTAATCTGCAAGCTGTCCCTCTATTCTTGAACTGATAACTGGTGACTGGTGACTGATAACTGTCTCTATGTGTCCTACAACACATTTACCAATGTTTAACAAGATTTCAAATCTTTTTTTAAGATTTAAAACATTTTTCGGATAATTCCGATTTAGGCTTCTAAGGTATAAAAGTAATCCCAAACCAAAGCCAAAATCATACTTTGTCTTTGCATTGCTATCAAGGAGCGTCCGTGATGAGACTACCTCGAAATTGGCTACTATCTATCTCTCTCAGTGCATTTTTTAGTTTTACTGTCCCCATTGTCACTTGTGCGGCAATTTTGGTGGGTTTGTGGGGTTTAAGCTGCATTCCGGCTTGTCAAGCGATCGCGGAAAACAATATCCAACGTGTTTTAGAATTTTTAGCCACTTTTGGCAATGGACACCCCGTCACAGGCAGTTTAACCATTGGCGGTGCATGGGGCTTTGTCGGCGGTTTGTTCGATTTGTGTACCCCCTATCGCTACCAACTGTCCAAATAAAGGAAAACAGAAAGAACACGAGCAATTTCTTTCTGTTCGGCCTTTATCGGTTCTGTTCTTAATTTATCTATACATTTTAATATAATTTGTTAGTATTAATCTTTCTTCAAAAAAAGCAATAAAAAAACTCAATCTTTGCAGTTACTACGTCTTTTTTTTCAAGAGTGAATGGATTATTTCTATCTACACGGTTTTGCCTCGAGTCCGCGATCGCTCAAAGCTCGATATCTACACGATCGCTTTGCAGAAATGGGAATTATTTTGCATATCTTGGAGCTTGATGGAGGAGATTTTTCACATCTTACTTTAACTCGCCAACTCCAAAAAGTTCAAGATACTTTTCCCAAGACAGATACTCCTATTACGGCGATCGGTTCGAGTTTTGGAGGTTTAACCGCCGCATGGTTAGCACAACAACATTCTCGCGTCCAGCGAATTATCTGTCTCGCCCCAGCCTTTAACTTTCTCCATCACTTTTTATCTTTGCTAGGAGAACAAAAACTACAACAATGGCAAGAAACCGGATATTTACCAATATATCACTACGGTAAAAATCGTCGCATTCCTTTACATTACGACTTTTTAGTAGATATGCAACGGTATCCGGACTCGATGTTGCAAGATGTTGTCCCAACACTCATTTTACACGGACTGCACGATGCGACAATTCCCATTCAAACCTCGCGTAATTATCAACAGAAACACCCCCATGTTAAATTAGTTGAATTAGAAAGCGAACATACTTTAGGAAATGTCTTGCCGCAAATTTGGCAAGAAATCCAACAATTCTGCCGGTAAGAGAGGTAGTTTGGTGATATTCTCTCAAAAATGAGAATTGCGAAAAATTATCGTGAAAAATTTTGCTTTGATTAGCGATCGCTGCCCGAGAGAATTTCTTGCATCCATGCAAATCCAAGTTGATTTAAAATCGAGAGAGGCGATCGCGATCGAATTCTTTCAATTTTTTAAAAATTATCGTACTCTATAAATAAAAACTGCTTATGCCTTCTGTCAGCTTAATTCGCGCCGAATCCTACGATCGCCTGCTTCTGCGTCAATCTTTAACCGAACTGCTCGAACCCTTGGGAGGAATTGAAGCCTTTGTTAAGTCTGGCGATCGCGTTCTCCTCAAACCCAATCTCCTGACAGGCAGTCAACCCACGCGGGAATGTGTCACTCGTCCGGAAATCGTTTATTGTCTCGCGCAAATGGTTCGAGAAGCCGGAGGAAAACCTTTTTTAGGAGATAGTCCCGCTTTTGGGAGTGCGAAGGGAGTCGCAAAAAACAACGGCTATCTTCCCTTTGTCGAAGAATTAGATATTCCCATCGTCGAATTTAGCGGGCAACGCTACGCCGTTAACAGTAGTAACTTTAAGCACTTGCGTTTATCCAAAGAAGCCCTTGATGCCGATGTTGTCATTAACTTGCCCAAAGTCAAATCGCATATTCAACTGACCATGACCCTTGGTGTCAAAAACCTATTTGGTTGCGTGCCGGGAAAAATGAAAGCATGGTGGCATCTCGAAGCAGGAAAAGATGCCAGTCGCTTTGCAGAAATGCTTGTAGAAACTGCTCGCGGGATCGCGCCAAATCTGACGATTATTGACGGAATTATGGCTCATCAAGGCAATGGTCCGAGTGGCGGAGATCCTCGTTTCTTGGGACTTCTCGGCGCATCGGCGGATGTTTTTGCCCTCGATTTGGCTTTATTGGATCTTTTAAACGTCGAGCCAGCTCTAGTCCCGACGGTAGTTGCGGCTCGGAGTTTGGGAGTCTGTCCGGAATTCTCTCAAATTCACTTCCCCAAACAGTCTCCTGTCAATTTGCAAGTGAAAGATTGGAAACTTCCTGAAGCTCTTATGCCAATTGATTTCGGGTTACCGCGTATTTTTCGTTCCACCTTTAAACACTTTTATATCCGTTTTATCCAAGAACCAATGGCCGCCTATAGCGATCGCAAAGAATAGGCAAAATTGATGTGATTGAGGGCAAATTGCCGCTTCTAACCAGAAGAAAAGTCCCCCAGAATCGGGGGATTTAGATTATTTTTGGCATAAAATGACCCCAAACCATTCTCGATCGTCCGTCTGCGCTTGTAATACTGATAATCCTAAACTCTGCAAATTTTGCTCGAGGGTTGGGAGGGCAAATTTACGAGAGATTTCTGTCAGAATGCTTTCGCCTTGCTGAAATTCTACGGTTAAATTTAACGATTCTAAACTCACGGAATGCGATCGCAAACAATCTAAATACATCTCGATCTGGCATTTTTCTTCGTTATAAATAGCGCGATGGGCAAAATGATTGAGGTCGAAATTTCCCTGAAAACGCCAATTGAGGTGAGCGAGTATATTGAGATTAAAAGCTGCCGTTACACCTCGATCGTCATTGTAGGCAGATTCGAGAATGGCTTTCTGTTTTTGTAAATCGATGCCGAGAAGGAAATAATCTCCCGATTGTAGAGTGCTAACCAAGTGAGACAAAAAGCGATCGCTTTCTGGCGGCGAAAAATTTCCCAAGGTACTGCCTAAAAATAACAGCATTCTTGCACCCAAAGCAGAAGGCGCAAGCTGTTCGAGTGCCTGCTCGTAAGTTCCCACCAAACCGCGAATTTTCAAAGCAGAATAATCCAACAATAATTGTTTGGCACTTTCGGTTAATATTTCGCCGCTAACATCAATAGGGACATAAGATAAAGA
Source organism: Spirulina sp. LEGE 11439 (assembly GCF_059821285.1). Taxonomy (NCBI): domain Bacteria; kingdom Bacillati; phylum Cyanobacteriota; class Cyanophyceae; order Spirulinales; family Spirulinaceae; genus Spirulina; species Spirulina sp. LEGE 11439. The sequence goes on along the minus strand of NZ_JCAMRX010000035.1, from coordinate 39,308 downwards.
AGAGTATAGCTTTTGGTAGGCATTGAACAAAAAACGGGTTTTTGTAGAACTACCACTCCCTAATTCGACCAATTCACAATGACCTGTTTTGCGAGCGATTTCTAAAGCATATTCTTTTAAAATACCTGCTTCTGTACGAGTGGGATAATATTCAGGTAAATCGCAAATTTCCTCGAACAAAAGAGAACCTTTTTCATCGTAGAAATAGCGCGGCGGTAGCATTTTAAATGGATATTGCAAACCTTGGCAAATATCTTGCCCGTTGTCGATTGCGTTTTCGGCTGCAACTTGTTCGAGACAGCGAATATACAGAGAATCACAGGAAATTGAGTTGGCAATCGTCATTTCAGTAAACAGTGAACAATGAATAGAGTGTAGTGCAGTATTCTTCTTTTTCTCGTATTGAAAAGAAGAAGTCTCTATCTTCAAGTTATCCTTTCGGAGAGCGTGAGAATTTTCCAGTCATTTTGCACGATACTGCAATCCGGTTTTCCTGACAAGCTAGTTCTCCAAGTTTGTCCCATACCCACTTCTGATAACACTAAAAGAATATTCTAAGATGTCATTAGATTGTCGGATGGCTTCTTCTTCATTGGCAACAACAACAACCGTGCAGAATCCAGAGGTATCGATATACCAGTAAAACCAACCCTCAAGCATCGCAAAATCACACTCCTTCACATCGATTTGAAAGCCTTCATAGGTTTTAGTCAGTAATAGGGAAGTTGGGCGGCGATCGCGTTCGGGAGGTGCGATCGCGGCGATCGCTGAGAAGGAGAAAAATATTCCCAGAAGGCAAAAGAGAGGAAAGAAGCGAGAGAACACCGGATAGCGTTCTGTGCCGTTTTTTGAGGGGAATTGACGCATCTTAGATAAGGGAGTGACATTTGCAAATAAGAATAGAGTAAAAAGGAAATAAGGAATTTGCAATTCAGCAATCTCTTGTCCTTTATCCACTCATTATTTAATTATGACAGTTCCCTTTGTTGACCTGACTCTTCAACATCAACCCCTAGAAGCCAAAATTCAAGAAGCCCTCATGACTGTGGTTCGACAAGGGGATTTTATTCTGGGAAAAGCCGTGACTGAGTTTGAAAATACTTTTGCGGCGGCTTCAAGGGTTCAGTATGGCATAGGGGTCAGTTCCGGAACAGAAGCGATCGCTCTCGGTTTGCACGCCTGCGGAATTGGGGAAGGAGATGAGGTTCTCGTTCCAGCGAATACGTTTATTGCGACGGTTATTGGTGTCTTGCGAAGCGGTGCAAAACCGGTTCTGGTAGACTGCGATCGCGCGACGGCACTCATCGATCTTGAAGTGGCAGCTAAAGCGATTACGCCTCGGACAAAAGCAATTCTTCCGGTTCATCTCTACGGACAGATGGTCTCTCCTTCTCGGCTACAAGACTTTGCTAAAACTTATAATCTCCTTATTTTTGAAGATGCTGCCCAAGCTCACTTAGCAGAACGAGAAGGAATGAAAGCGGGGAGTATTGGTGCCGCCGCCGCTTATAGTTTTTACCCGAGTAAAAATTTAGGCGCGTTGGGAAATGGGGGGATCGTTCTCACGAATGAGGAAGCGATCGCGAAAAAAGTCCGTTCTTATCGCAACTATGGAGCCTCAAAAAAATACGTCCACGAGGAACTCGGGACGAATAGCCGCCTTGATACCTTACAAGCGGCGGTACTCAACCTCAAACTCCCCCATCTCGAAGGCTGGAATCGCGATCGCAATCGTGCGGCCCAAAGTTACGATAAGGCGATCGCGGCATTGAATTCAACGGGCATCGTGCCAATGCAAAATCAAAGCGGGACGGGACATATCTATCATCTTTACGTGATTCGCGTTCTTTCTGCCTCAACCCTCAGCCGCGAGAAAATTCAAGAAAAACTCGGCGATCGCGGCATTCAAACGGGCATTCATTATCCGATTCCCTGCCATTTGCAACCCGCTTACAAGTTTTTGGGCTATCGAGAGGGAGATTTCCCCCAATCTGAATTATTATGTCAAGAAATCCTTTCCCTGCCCATGTATCCGGGTTTAACCGAGGAAAATATCGCGATCGTAGTTTCGGCTTTGCAAGAAATGTTTTAGCGATGTTTAATTAAAAATATAAGAGGGTGCGTTCAATTGAACGCACCCTAAAGATTTTCAGGTTTCAGAAGGAATGACAATTAGGCAAATGCAGCCATTTTGACTTCATTGACATTCAAGAGTTCTTGTAATTCTTCGGCATCAACGGTTTCTTTTTCGACTAACATTTCGGCAAGGCGATCGAGAATGCTGCGGTTTTCCGTGAGAACTTGCTTGGCGCGATCGTAAGCCACATCCACCAACTGGCGGACTTCATCATCGATAAGGGCGGCGGTTTCGTTAGAGAAGTCGCGATCGGCAGCAATTTCCCGACCGAGGAAGACATTCCCATTTTGACGACCCAAAGCCACCGGACCGAGAACGTTGCTCATGCCGAAACGGGTGATCATCTGGCGAGCCACTCGCGCCACCTGTTGCAGGTCATTAGAAGCTCCTGTGGTGACTTCTTCTTCCCCAAAGATGATTTCTTCTGCGATGCGACCCCCCAAAGCAACTGCCATTTGATTTTGCAGGTAAGAACGAGAGTATAAGCCCGAGTCCATGCGTTCTTCGCTGGGGGTGAACCAGGTTAACCCGCCCGCGCGACCTCGAGGGATAATACTGATTTTCTGTACGGGATCGTAGTCCGGCATCAATGCACCGACTAAAGCGTGACCGGCTTCGTGATAAGCCACGAGTTGCTTGCGTTTCTCGCTCATCACGCGGTCTTTTTTCTCCGGACCCGCTAAAACGCGATCGATCGCATCGTTGACTTCATCCATCGAAATTTCCGTCAGGTTGCGCCGCGCGGCTAAAATTGCGGCTTCGTTTAACAGGTTGGAGAGGTCGGCACCGGTAAAACCGGGGGTGCGGCGAGCGATTTTGTCGAGATCCACATCTTTCGAGAGGGTTTTGCCTCGGGCGTGAACTTGCAGGATTTCCCGACGGCCGGCATAGTCCGGGCGATCGACCACAACTTGGCGATCGAAGCGACCGGGACGCAACAAGGCCGCATCGAGAACGTCTGGGCGGTTGGTGGCGGCAATAATGATAATGCCTGTATTGCCTTCAAACCCGTCCATTTCTGTGAGTAACTGGTTTAAGGTTTGTTCCCGTTCGTCGTTACCGCCACCTAAACCCGCGCCGCGACTGCGACCGACGGCATCAATTTCATCGATGAAGACGATACAAGGGGCGTTGGCTTTGGCTTGTTCAAAGAGGTCGCGTACCCGAGAAGCACCCACCCCGACAAACATTTCCACGAATTCAGAGCCGGAAATACTGAAGAAGGGAACGCCTGCTTCTCCGGCAACGGCTTTGGCAAGGAGGGTTTTACCGGTTCCCGGAGGTCCGACCAAAAGAACGCCTTTGGGGATTTTTGCTCCAATTGCCGTGAAGCGATCGGCGTTTTTGAGGAAGTCTACAACCTCGGCCAGTTCGAGTTTGGCTTGTTCGATGCCGGCGACATCGCCAAAAGTGACTTGGGTTTGGGGTTCCATTTGCACTCGTGCCTTGGATTTCCCGAAATTCATGGCTTGGGAACCTGGACCGCTAGAGGCGCGACGTAACAAGAAAAATAAACCGATTAATAGTAAAGCAGGGACGAAGAGACTGCTGAGAATGCGAAACCAGAAACTGTCATCTTTGGGAGGTTGAACAGCAATATCAACGTTGTGTTCCGTTAAAATTTGAATCAGTTGGGGATCGTTGGGCAGATTGACGATCGCTTGAGCACCATTGGGATCTGAGGGATCGGTGACAATGGCTTGGGTGCGATCGGCGCTGAGTTTAATGCGATCGATGCGATCGCCTTGGACAGCTTGAATGAGTTGGCTATATTTCCAAGTTGTGCGATTTTCCCCCGGACTCTCTAAGAAGGCAGAACCCAAGGCGAGGACGACGATCACCAAAAGAACGTACAGTCCTGCATTGCGCCATTTTTTATTTTTGTTGTTGCTCACGCGGTGGAACTCCTATCGTAACGATGTAATGGTGGGTATGAATTGCGGGCTTCCCAAGCTGTCGGCAGCAAACAGACGTTCTCGGGCAGATTTATTATTTTGTGTTTCTCATGTCACTATATTAACTAATGTTAACCTTTCTCAGACAGTTTTGCGGTAGATTGGCGATCGCGACTCGTCATTTCAATGAACAATGAACAATGAAACCGAGAGTTTGGGAATAAGGAGACTTGAGACCTTAATTATTTTGTCACGACCATGAGAAAAAGCGATCGCTCTTGACAAAATACCCTTTACCCAAAATGTTTCTGAAGAATAGACCGGCATCCTCCTTGCAAAACGCCCTCAATCCGAGATAATCAAAGAGAAGATCGGGGAATGAAGCAATGAAGAAAGTTGGTGTAATCGGTGGAGGACAACTGGCGTGGATGATGGCTAAAGCTGCAAAAACTCGCAATCTCGAACTGATCGTCCAAACCCCCAGCCCCGAAGATCCTGCCGCCAAAGTTACGACTCATCCTATTTTAGGCGCGATCGCCGATGCACGAGTCACGCAAAAACTCGCCCATTGTTGCGACGTTATTACGTTTGAAAATGAATTTGTCAATCTAGAAGACCTGAAAATTCTTGCCGGACAAGGGGTTTGCTTTCGTCCCAGTTTGGCATCCTTAGAACCCTTATTAGACAAAGCCGATCAGCGCCAATACTTACAAAAGCTGGGCTTGCCCGTCCCTCGCTTTCAAGTCATTGATAAAGATGCCGCGATCGCTTCAAAATATGGTTTTCCCGTTGTTCTCAAAGCGAGAAGACACGGTTACGATGGGCGCGGTACGTTTATCCTTAACAATCAAAACGAGCTAGAAACTCTCTGGGAGCGCTTAGAACGCCCTTCGATGCTCATTGAGGAGTTTATCCCCTTCACCTGCGAACTCGCGGTGATGGCAGCAAGGGGAGTCCGTGGGGAAGTGGTCGTGTATCCCATCGTGGAAACCGAACAAGAGAACCAAGTCTGTCGTCGCGTTTTTGCCCCAGCAAATCTTTCCCCCGAAGTCAATGCAGAGGTGCAGCGTATTGCCACAATCCTCCTCGATCGCCTGCAAGTTGTGGGCATTTTCGGGATCGAACTCTTCCTCACCCGAGAAAACCGCGTCCTCGTTAACGAAATTGCCCCTCGTACTCACAATTCCGGCCACTTTACCTTAGATGCTTGCGATGTCTCGCAGTTCGCCATGCAGCTTGAAGCGGTGACGGGAATGCCGTTAACATCGCCGAAAATGACCTGTAATGCTGCCGTGATGGTCAATTTATTGGGCTGGGAAAATTCGCAATCCGATTATCTCGACAAACGGAAACAATTGGCCGAGATTTCTCGTGCTTTCGTTCATTGGTATGGAAAAGCCGAATCTCGTATCGGGCGCAAATTAGGTCACGTGACTGTATTGTTGGAGGAAGAAGACAACAGAAGCGCGATCGCTCAGCAAATTGAGTCGATTTGGTACGAGCGATCGGCAGCAGAAGCATGAGAGGTGAATTAATATTCCCCTTTTTGAGCAAAATTTGTTAGGATGGTAAACGGCAAAATTACTGCGGACGTGGCGGAATTGGTAGACGCGCTAGATTTAGGTTCTAGTGTCTTTGACGTGAGAGTTCGAGTCTCTCCGTCCGCACTTCTCTTCACAAAAAGCCCTCAAAAATTGGCGATTTGAGAGCTTTTAATTTATAGTCTTCGTTTGGCTTTCACAATATCTTCTGCAAGTTCCTCAACCGCCGCTTCTACGGCTTCCGCGAGAAGATCGTCATCGGCACCTTGGCTGGAGCCGCTAATACCGCTCACGCTACCGCTTGCCTTACTAGCGCTTACTTGTTCTTCAACTTCTGTGGTCGCTAAAATGCTGCCATCTTCAGGATTGATAATTCGCACGGTAATTTCTACCGTGGCCACGGTTTCCTCGTTGCAAACTCGGGCCACGATCGCTCCTACGCAAATTCTTTCCTCGTCAATATCAAAACGAGTCACCGTCCCATCGATCACCCCATCGATTCCTTTGGCATGAGCTGCCGCCAAAGCCTCACGGAGATCCACAGAATACCACCAGCGATCGCTCTCACCAATTTGGCTGCTATCGACGAGGGAATAAGTTCCATCATTAACCAATTCATTAATCAAACGCTCGCTGATGCCTCGAGCGGCACCAACTCCGCGATAAGAAGAATACCAACGAGACGAACTCGCCGCGTCAAACTCGAGTACGACAATTTTCAGTTTTTCACTTTGAGCAACGGCAGGAGAATCAAAACCGGGAGCAAATTGAGGGGACAGAAAACCACCTGTTAGTAGGGCCGCCCCAATTGTCATCGGAATTAAGCGCAAATGTTTTAATACTTTCATCGGAATTATTCTAATTGGCAATCATGCTTTTTGTTTCGGCATTTGCGAAGAAACAAAGAACATGACATTTTTATAACACTTAAAATTTGTATTAATCTATAGTGTTGCAAAATTGATAACTAATAAGCGATCGCTCAGCCCAACAAAATTTGCAGGAAAAAATAAAATTTGCTAGTTCCAATGTACTAATTTTAGTTGATTCATTTAAACTCCCCAGGTAAGATTCGAACTTACGACCAATCGGTTAACAGCCGACCGCTCTACCACTGAGCTACTGAGGATTACTTTGCATTTGCAGCAACGGTTTCCTATTATAGACACTCTCAACTCAATTTGGCAAGTCCCCCCGGAAATTTTTTTTCAATTACAAATTCTTGATGAGGATTTCCTGATTATTACAAGGGTTCGAGCTACTGTAGAATCAGTGCCGCCACCGTTACAACCTCATGCTCGCCTATCACCGCAAACCCGTATGCCTGTCTTTGATCTCTGTCGATCTGCCCTTGCAATCTACCTTTGAAACCTCTGCAACCCTCTATCGCAAAGATGTCGAACGATTTCATCTCCTATTAAAACAGCCGGCTTTTCCCGATCGCATCTCGACTTCAACGGCTTTCACCGATAATCATGATGGCCTCTTATGGTTGGAGTTATCCACCCATCGCGTCATTATGACCATGCAAGGGCAAGGGAAACTCGGCTATCGTCATTTTTGGGAAAAAGATCGCGATGGGATGAGCCGCTATTGGTTGCACGATGAAACCTTCGATCGCAAGGGATCTTTACAGTTGAGAAATTTTACCCATCAGTTGCACTTATCCGGTGACGACTTGCCCGATCGCTTGCGTCTCGAATACCAACTCTACTCGGGTAAATTGCAATTGGGGCAGTATATTTTAAGTTTGGATATTCAGCATTGATTCTCGAAAAGCGATCGCGCAATAAAAATGAGAAAATACAATAAAAATAAATTGAACCGAGAAAATAGTACCAAATCGAACAAAGTCAATGGGTAACGAACAGATTACATTACTATCGCGTAGAGAACTCGAAGGCATGAGACTGGCGGGACGAGTGGCCGCCGAACTGCTCGACCATCTGGGTAAAATGGTCAAACCGGGAATTAGTACCCTAGAACTCAATGAGGAAGCGGAACGATGGACGCAAAAACGCGGGCTGAAAAATGCACCTTTGGGATATGGTAGCCCTCCTTTTCCCAAATCGATCTGTACCAGTGTCAATGAGGTGATTTGTCACGGCATTCCCAACGCCAAACATATCCTAAAGGATGGAGATATTATCAATATTGATGTCACCCCCATTGTTGAAGGCTATCACGGCGATACTTCTCGCACTTTTTTTGTGGGAACACCTTCCCCGACGGCTAAAAAGTTAGTGGAAGTAACGGAAGAATGTTTGTCTCGCGGTATTGCGGCGGTGAAACCGGGGGCTAGAATTGGCGATATTGGGGCGGCAATTCAAGAATATGCTGAAGGACAAGGGTTTTCTGTGGTGCGAGATTTTGTCGGTCACGGGGTCAACCGTGTTTTTCACGCTCCGCCACAAATTCCTCATTATGGCACCCACGGTAAAGGGAAACGCCTGCGATCGGGGATGGTTTTTACGATTGAGCCGATGATTAATGAAGGGACGTGGAAGCACGATTTATTGTCAGATGGCTGGACGGCATTAACGAAAGATCGCAAACTTTCCGCTCAATTCGAGCATACGATCGCCGTGACTGCTGACGGGGTAGAAATTTTGACCAAGCGAGAGTAAACCCACGGGATGACAAGGTGTGCGATCGCGTTGATTTGGCAGAATGTATAGTCATTCCAAATAAGGATGAGACGACTATTTGACTAGAATCCCAGAATTTCAAGGTTCTGATGTCTCAGTCTAAATCGAAATTACTATATCTCTCAATGATGTCAGGTCTGGATGATATTACGCGATCGCTTTTTGAGGGTGTGAGGGAATGAATGCGATCGCAAAGAAAACAATGCTATCGTTACTCAGATTTTTGCGTATGAGGATCCCAAGGACCGATAACTGTTTCATTGTTATTTTCTTTGGCTGCAAGTTTGTGGTTTAGATGCAGGAGTTTTTCAAGAATGTCATCTTCAGAGGTGAATTGATAGGCTTTCATGACAAGGCGATCGAGGTACTGGTGGAGTTGGTAAAGTTGGCTGGATGGTTCGTGAAAAAAGGCGTTATAAAGTTGGGTAATTCCCCATTGTTTGCGCTCCATTTGTTCATTACGGTATTCATGCAAGTCTAAAGCAGTTTGACGAATTTTCTGTGAGATTTTGAAAGTTGGTGTTTGAGGAAAAGGGAAGGGTTCAAAACAGGTTGTATTGGTGTAACGAGTATCGCCTTTAAGAGTTGAACTTTGTGCTTTTACCCAGAGACGATGAACTTGAGATGTAAGAAGACCAAGAATATAGAAATCATCTGAAGCAATAACCATATTTGCTTCACAAGGAAGAATTGAAATATCAACAGGAATAAATATAAATAATTTGGAAACTTTAGGAACAGCAAAATATAGTTTGAGTTTTGTTAAGGCTTTTCTCATTGATGGCCTAGGTCTTTCAAATAGCCACCAATTTTCTTTTAATTTTTGATTCTTTTTCTTCTCTCGTTCTATCTTGACAGTATTTCTAACTCTTTCTAAGGGTTCTCGATAAGTTGACGCTTCTTCTATGGACATTCGGTAAAAATCAATCACCCATTCTGATTTCAAAAATGGATTGATTAGATTTTGACCATCAACCATTGGTTTAAGTATATTTCTATTTCTTGGTTCTTTTTTAATCCATTGATTTGCTGTATTTTCAGAAACAATAAAACCCTTTCCAATGAGTTTACAAGACTCAAAAGAATAGTTTTTATTGGCTCTGATTGTTTGGGATGATATGAGGGAAATTTCTTGTTTTAATGATGTTGAAATAAATTTAACAGGAAGACGATCTAAAAAGATCTGTTTCTCTTGTTGTTTAGACCAGTTAACAATACTAACATGAACATTCGCTTCTCCAGACCATTTTTGAGTTGAAATTGCTTCATGAATAACACCACCATTCTTAACAATATATTCCAGACTTGCTAAACGCCCTGAAACTTGAGAAATAGAATTAGTTCCCACTAAACCTGCTCGTCCTGTTTTGTTAAGATAATCGTGAGCTTGTCTGAACCAAAATACACAAAAATCGGGTTGCCCTTTGACATCAGAAAACTTATTATAGATTCTCTCAACATATTTATTTTCAAGCTCGCTGCGTAACTTTTTCCCCCCTAAAAATGGCGGATTGCCAATAATTGCATCCGCATACGGCCATTCTGAAAACAAAGCATCATGACAAACAATATTCTTATCTAAAGTATCTAACGGTAATGTTGATTCAATCAAACCCAAGCGATCGACTGCGACCTTTCTAGCTATCATTAAAGTCACTCTTGCCAACTCCACTGCAAATGGATTAATATCCATGCCAAAAAACTGCAACGGCGTAATAATTCCGATTTGTTGTTGTTGTTTTAAAGTTTTTGATTTGCGCCGAGATGATATTTTTTCTAATAATAATTGCTCGATTCGTTTCAATTCCTGATAAGCCACATAGAGAAAATTACCCGAACCACAAGCTGGGTCTAAAACTCGATAGTTTCTTAATTCTATAACTAAGCGATCTAACTCTTTTATTGTATTAGCTGCCTCGATTTTTTCCTCCCAAAAACCACTAATCGTCGGACGAACGATCGCCATAATATCTGCTTCCGAAGTAAAATGAATTCCTCTCGCATGCCGTTCTTTTTTGTTTGCTGTTCCTTCAAAAATATTGCCAAAAATTGCCGGACGAATCTTGCTCCAATCTTGCCTCGCTGCCACATCTAAAATCTCTAATTCTTGCGTTGTTAAAGCGATCGCATGGATCGTTGTAAACAAACCTCCATTAAAATAATCCGTTCCCTGATATCGTCCCGCAGAAGTCATTCCCTGCGTATTCATTTCTTGAAATAAACCCCCTAAAATATCGTAAGAACTTTCCCCTTGCAAACAATCCTGAATGCAAGCCACAAATAAATCTTTGGGCAAAAGTCCTCGATCTTCTGCAAACATTGCTAAAACGCATTGTAAAATAAACCGTTGTGCTGTCAAGCGATCGAATTCTCCAGACTTTTCTCCTCTGTTGTAAAGAATGCGAAATAACTCTCCCATACGTCGTCCCGCAATTTCCGTTACTTCAACTTGATTGTTGCGGAAAACAGAAGACTGTTGATGCAATTCCATAAAACCAAATGCCCGCGATCGCGCCACCAATTGCTCTAGTGGTACAATATCCATTGGTTCATCTAATTGCTGATTGAAATCATAAATCCAAAATTCGTCAAAATTACAGAGAATAACATAGCGTGGGCGATCGGGAACTAATCTCGTCCAATATTCAAAGGCTTGAGGATAATGTTTATTCAAGTTTTCGCCGCGACTTTTCATTTCAATTAAAACTCGAGGTTTCCAAACTAAATCTGCAAATCCCATATTCCCTTTTTTGCTCCCTTTTTTGATTACTTTTTCGTAAACTGCCCCGGCTTCTAATGCTCCTTCATGACCAAAAGCACGAAAAAAGCGATCCAAGAAAATTTGTGCTTCTTGTTTTTCCTTTCCGGTAATATTATCTTGACAAAAGAGAACAAATTTTTCTAAAGTTTCAGGTGTTGAAAACATGAATCAGAATTAAATTAGATAAAGATAGAGATAACAAAATTGTTGCTAATCATAACAGATTTACAAGAGTGCTGGCTTCGCAAATCCAGACCGGCGATCGCATCAATGGTCGCGCAGATCCGATCCAGCTTTGAATAACCGGAGTTTTGATACATCTGTCAGCAATCTTGATAAGTGCGATCGCATTTGAAGAATTTCAGTTAAAGTTAAACTGGTATTCTTTTTGTTAGACAAATGCCTCGAGAGACTATCGATTGGGTTCAATATACCAAGCAAGCCACGCAGTTACTAGACTTGCCTCTTGCTCCAGAAAATTTACCTGAAGTTGTTGCCAATTGGGAAAGTATTGTTGCGATCGCCCAATTGGTGTCAGAATTTCCCTTACCTGACGAAATCGAAGCCGTAACTGTTTTTGAACCATGATTCCGGATCTAAAGACTGCGGATGCTCTCTCTCTCGCCAAAGCAATTCGAGGCAGGATGGTGACGGCAGAAAGTGTAACTCGGGAAATTTTACAGGAGATCGATCGCCGCGATCGCGACCTCAATTGTTTTACAACTCTACTGGCAGAACGCGCGATCGCGGATGCTCGAGGGATCGATGGCGAAATCGAGAAAGGACGCAATGTCGGTCTTTTGGCGGGGGTTCCCTTGGCGGTGAAAAATCTCTACGATATTGCCGGAGTCGTCACCTTAGCCGGAGCCAAAATTAATGCCGAGCGCTCTCCGGCTTTAGAAGATGCAATGGCGATCTCTCGACTCAAACAGGCAGGATGCGTGTTAGTGGGGGCATTGAACATGGATGAGTATGCCTATGGGTTTACCACAGAAAATGCTCACTACGGTACAACGCGCAACCCTCACGATCGCGATCGGGTGGCAGGCGGCTCTTCGGGAGGTTCGGCGGCGGCGGTGGCGGGGGGACTCGTCCCTCTTGCCCTCGGATCCGATACCAATGGCTCCGTCAGAATACCCGCAGCATTTTGCGGCATTTATGGCTTTAAACCCACCTATGGGCGCGTATCGCGATCGGGGATGACATTATTGGCCAGCAGTTTGGATCATGTGGGCGTTTTTGCCCGTTCCGTACGAGATATTACCGCAACTTTTGATTTTTTGCAGGGAGAAGACCGTCGCGATCCGGTCTGTACTCGTCATCCTCCCGAGCCTTCTCTCTCGCAAATTAATGGGGGCATTGGAGAGCTGCGAATTGCTGTCGCAGATGGATATTTTGCGGAGGGAGGAGAACCAGCAGTTTTTGCAGCCGTGGCGGAAGTTGCCAATATCTTAAAAGTGAGAGGAAAAGTAACGATCCCCGAGGCGCATCGAGCGCGGGCGGCAGCTTATCTTATTACCGCTTCAGAAGGGGCAAATCTACATTTACCGGAGTTGCGATCGCGCCCCCAAGATTTTGACCCCGCGACTCGCGATCGCTTTTTGGCTGGAGCGCTGATCCCTTCCCAGTGGTACATTCAAGCTCAGCGCTTTCGCCGTTGGTATCGCGATCGGGTTCGGGATATTTTCCGCCACGTCGATATTATTCTCGCTCCGACAACTCCTTGCGTTGCTCCTGCGATCGGTCAAAAAACCATCACCATTACTGGGGAAAAAATGCTGGTGCGTCCCAATATGGGGCGTTTTACTCAACCTCTTTCTTTTATCGGCTTGCCTATCTTGTCTGTTCCGATACATCTCCCCAATACACTGCCGTTAGGAGTGCAAATTATTGCGGCTCCTTTTAATGAGTCTTTGGTATTGCGAGTGGCTTCAGTTTTGGAGCGTCATTTCAAGGAACAATGAACAATTATCAGTTCCGACCGCTCAACAGGGAGGCTTGAAATACGGAAGTTTTTGTGTTTTCCCTTTGGGTAGTCCTAAACAGATTTTAAATATTATATCCTTACATCTGGCGGACTACCCGTGTTTTGACAAAAACAAGATTTTTTCTGATTAGGATTTATTTAGTTTTTTACTTTCATAATGGCAAAATGCTCTAATAATAGGCGATGGATAAAAATATAGCCTCCACCTACTTTCTGTATAAAAATTAATTGAGTTGCATAATCCAAAAAACGGGCATAATTCCAAGGAATAGAGCGATCGAAATATAAAATAATTCGCAGGGTAAAATGTTGCAAGCAAGCAATTCCTGCTGGAGAAGCCATACCAAAAACTAGCCCAAAAATTGCGCCAAATAGCAAAGGCAAACCGACTAAACTGGCAAGAGGTGATAAAGCGATAATGCCAATTAAAGCAAAAAATGCCATATTTTTTACAGATTGCCAGATTCCTTGATTGGGAATAGTTCGCTGTTGAATTCCTCCTCCTGTTAATCCGCGCAATAAAATAAATATAACACCGCTTCCCAAACCACTGATCCCATAAAGACAACCTTCTAATAAGTATCGATTCCAACCTAAAAACCACCCGAAACAAAGATAAGCAAATACAGAGACGATCGCCACGATAATTCCGATTCGCATCCCCGGTAAAAGTGCTGCTTTGGCTTTCGCGGATGACCATTTTACCATCTCCACGGGTTCAATTTTTGCGATCGCAAATCCGAAAACGAGACCGACAATGATTCCTCCACATAATCCTAAAATTAATCCGGCAATAATCCCATTATGAATTCCTCGGGTCATAGTCAAATTTCCTCCAGCAAAAACACCAGAAATCAATCCACCTAATAGTCCGACTCCTAACGCATAAGTCCAGTGTTTTCGTTTGGTTTCTAACCAAGTCGGTTGTATTCTTTCAATTAAAAATACGGTTTGGGATTCTTTAACCATTTGTTTGGCCAGATAAATCAACCATCGCTTCGCTTTGTGTTTGGGATAAACTTGTTCGGAAAAACGGCGAGCGAACATTTTTTCAATATAGGTATTAAAAAGATTACTGCGGAGTTGGGTTGAATTTTGACGAGGTAAATCTTGAATATTCATGCCGCGATAAGCGAGAGTCATAATACTTAACATTAAAGGCGATCGCGCGAGTTCTTGTAAAGATTCATCAGTATTTAAAGCTTGATGAATAGCAGTAAGCCCCGAGCCGATCGCGCTCAAATACAAGCGAATTTGTTCTAATGTTAGTGGTTGTAAATAAATTGCAGCTTGAAAGCATAAACGAGAAGAAAGTCTTTCATAATCTTTAAGACGGCTACAAACAACCAGTTCAGTTTGTCCGTTATTTTGGCAAAATTGATTTAAGGCTTGTACGCAATGTTGCTGTTTATTGGGACTGACTTCATCTAAGCCATCAAATAGTAATAAAAGTTGCTGATCTTGCACCCAAACTTTTCCTAATTCGGGGGAAACTTGATATTTTCGATGTAATTCTTGAATCAACCAATCTTGTATTAATTGTTGTTCTCCTAACCATGAAGAAAGATTAAAAATAACAGGTAAAGGTTGCCTTAAATCAGCTTTTATGCGTATTATTAGATCGCGAGCGAGTTCGAGAAGTGTAGTTGTTTTCCCCGAACCCGGTTCACCTAAAATAAGGAGAGTCCTACCGATTCCCAATTCATCAAATTTATTAATGATTGGCATTTTTGAAGAGAGATTTTCACGATCGCACTCAGAGTTTTCCCAAACTATTCCCCAAGGTTTTGCGATCGCTTCGGGATGTTCTTCTATTCCTAATTCTAGCAACACTCGACCGTGTAAGGAGTTTTCTAAAACACCTTTAATCCAATAATTCTTAACTTTATTGAGTAAAATTTTACGGTTGCGATACTCTTCTCGGGAGAGGATTCTAGCTGGAGGAAGTTCTGGGGGAGTTGGCGTGCGATCGCTAGATTGAAGAGGAATATCAATCTCGGGTTTGGCAATAATTAAAGGTTGCGTGGTGGCATTTGTCGAACTGGTATTGCGATCGTGAAATAATCGTTCTAAATTTTGTAACGCAAAGGTGGCATTCTGATAGCGCTGGCGATAATCATAGCGTGTCATTTTACTCAAAAAAGTAATAAAAGCATCGCTAATCGGAATAGGAGTTTGTAAGAGATTGCAGTTTAATTCATCATTGCGATCGCGAGGAATTTCTGTCGCGTGCAACCCGCTTAATGCTTGCATGGCAATGAGTCCTACTGCGTAAAGATCGCTACTAAAATGAGGTTTTGCTGCCTGTTGTTCGCTGGGCATATAAAGAGGAGAACCAATAACAATGGTATAACTAGTTTTGCCGGCAATGGATGTGACCTGACTGACTTCTTTAACGGCACCAAAATCGATTAAAATAATACTACGATCGCTAGCTCTGCAAATGAGATTTGCAGGTTTTATATCTCGGTGAATAGTGTTGCGATCGTGAACAAATGCCAAGACTTTTAAAATATTTTTGACTAATGCGATCGCTTTTTCTTCAGTCCAAGGTTTTCCCAAAATAAGTTCTCGATCTAATGTTGCACCTTGAATATATTCTTGCACTAAATAAAACTCATTATTTTCCTCAAAATGTGCCAATAACCGAGGGATTTGAGGATGATCGCCTAATTGGTAGAGTGTTTCAGCTTCGCGATCGAAGAGTTGTTTGGCAATTTGCAAACTACTGGAATCGTGAAACTTAGGTTGGAGTTTTTTCACCACACAGAGGGGGTTTCCGGGTAAATGAGCATCTTTAGCGAGGAAAGTTTGACCGAATCCTCCTCCTCCTAAATGCTGCACTACTCGATAGCGATTGGCTAAGATCGTTTCCATTGTCACCCTTAATGTTATTTGATTTCAGCAAAGTATTCTAATAATAACCGATGAATAAAAATATAACCTCCTCCTACTTTTTGTAATAAAATCAATTGCGTTGCACGATCGAGAAAGCGTGCATAATTCCACGGAATGCGATCGTCAAAATAAAGAATTGTTCGCAAAATCAAATGCTTGATACAGGCTTCTCCACCTCCGGCGGCTAAACCAAAGACTAGACCAAAACAGCCCCAAAATATAATTGACCAACTGATTAGATCGGCAGCTATTGCAAAAACAAGAAAGCCAATTGAACCAAAAAGTAATGAGCTTTTTGCAGATTGCCAGATTCCTTGATTGGGAATAGTAATGGTTTCAATTCCAGGACTTTTAAACCCGCGAACAATGCCAAACATGATACCAATACTAATCCCAAAAACTAAACCTCGTAATGATATATTATGATTGGCTTCCAACCAAGTTGGATTCAGGATTTTCCAGTGTAAGGGATTGGTTAAGGCTTCGTATAAAATACGCAGCGTTGTTCCTAAAATTGCACCTAGAATTGTGCCTGTTATGAGATTTTTGCGACCGCGTTTCCACGACCATTTTAAGGCTTCAATAGGTTGAACTTGATAAATCCCAAAAATTGACCAAGATAATCCCGCACCAACTAACAATGTGACGATTAATTTATCAGGAGGCAGGAAAACATTAAGAAACAAACCTGCAATCAAAAAATATGTTATAATTAAACTCATAACGTAAATAATACGATGCCGCTTCTTTTGTAACCAATTGGGTTGTATTCTTTCGAGTAAAAAAACAGTTTGAGAATTTTTTGTCATTTGCTTTGCCAATTGGCTCAGCCATTTTTTTACTTGCTGCTTTGAATAGCGATCGCTATTTCCGCGACGATTAAACATGCGTTCGATATAAGCCTGAAATAAATGCTTTCTCTGTTCTTCAATCGTTCTTTGAGGAGCATCTTCAAGAGGAATATCTTGATAAGTTAATGTCATAATACTTAACATCAGAGGAGACCGTGCCAATTCTTGTAATGTTTCATCATGTTTTAGGGCTGTTTTTAACGGCGAGAAACTTTCTCCCATTGTTTGTAAATAGTCTTGAATTTGATTTTGAGTTAAAGGTTGCAAGGAAATTGCAGCTTGAAAGTATAATTTTGAGGATAGATTTTCATAATCTTGAATGCGGCTACAGACAATCGTTTCAGTTTGCCCAAATTCTGTACAGAATTGATTGAGAGATTCAATACAAGATTGACGTTTTTCAATGCTAACTTCATCCAAACCATCGAGAAGAAGTAAGAGTTTTTGTTGTTCGAGCCATTGTTTGCTAATTCCTTTAGCAACTTGATATTTTGTATTGAGTTCTTCAATAGCCCATTGCGAGATCGATCGCTTGCGATCGCCCCAAGAAGACAGATTCAAAACAACTGGAATAGGGAGAGAAATATCTTGATTGGCTCGAGTAATTAAATCTCTTGCTAATTCCAATAAAGTTGTGGTTTTTCCCGAACCGGGTTCGCCTAAAATCAATAAAGTTCTACCAGCACCCAATTCGTCAAATTTATGAATAAGACGAATTCCTGAAGCAAGAAATTGACGTGGAGTATCGCTACTTTCCCAAATTAGCCCCCAAGGACGCTCGACAGCATCGAGGCGTTCTTCTAATCCTAATTCAATTAATGCTTTCCCATGCAGCGAAGTTTCTAAAACTCCTTTAATCCAATAATTAGTAACTTTATTCAGTAAAATATGTCGATTGCGTGATTCTTCTCGAGAGAGAGTTGGTTGGCTGAAAAGATCCTGATATTCTGGAGGAAGTGAAGTGGGAAGTTCGTCTATTTTTTGAGGAGTAAATTCAGTTTGTTCGTCTTGTACGATCGCATCCGATCCGATCGCTTTCGATATTGTTATTCCGATCGAAGTTGCTTCTATTTGAGATTGCTCTTGTTCTAAGCTAAGATTTAGTTGTTTTAGGGCTTGTAAGGCTTCGGTTGCGTTAGTATAGCGCTGTCGGTAATCAGATCGCACCATGCGATCGAGAAAGTCGGCAAATTCTGGACTGAGGGAAGGAGAAAAATTGAAAAAATGGGTGTGAATTTCTCCGGTTTTATCATAGGGAAATTGAAGAGGAGATAAGCGGCTTAAGGCTTGAAAAGCAAGAATGCCAATCGCATAAATATCGCTGCTAAATTGAGGCTTAAACGATTGTTGTTCGAGGGGCATATAACCGGGAGTTCCGATCGCAACAGTCAGATCGCTATCTCCTTGGGAACGCACTTGTTTTACTGCACCAAAGTCAATAAGAACGATTTCGCGATCGCGTTTTCTACGAATAATATTAGCAGGCTTAATATCCCGATGAATCACGCGAGATTGATGCACGAAAGCCAGCACTCGCAATAAATCTCGAATTAAGGTTATCACAACATTTTCAGTCCAAAGATGACCATTTTTTAATTCTTGTGCAAGGGTTTCTCCTTCGATATATTCTTGAACTAAATAAAATTTTCCTTTTTGCTCAAAATGTGCCAGCAAACGAGGGATCTGAGGATGTTCTCCGAGTTTGTAGAGGGTTTCAGCTTCGCGATCGAAAAAGTGTTTTGCTATCTCCAAACCTGCTTCATTGTCTAAGTTAGGCTTGAGAAGTTTGACAACACAAAAAGGATGTTGGGGTAAATGAATATCTTTTGCTAAAAAAGTTTGTCCAAATGTGCCTCGTCCCCAACTTTGAATAATTTGGTAGCGACCTGTTAAAATTTCATCCATAAATAAAATAGTTATCAGTTGCCATCACTGTTCACTGTTTAAGGATGGCATAAAGGCAGACATCTTCAAAAATGTCCCATTTTCGCATGCGATCGCGTAGCAATCCTTCTTGACGCATTCCCAGTTTTTGCAAAACTCGCCCAGAAGCCGGATTTCGTGCCATATGATACGCGTAGATGCGATGGAGGCGTACAACCTCAAATCCATAGGCGATCGTGATTTTGGCGGCTTCAGTGGCATATCCCCGACCCCAAAATTCTACCCCAATCCAGTAGCCGAGTTCCCCTTGCAGATGTTCTAATTCAATATCTCGCAGTCCGATCGCGCCGATTATTTGTTGGATTTCTTTACATTCGATGGCGCAATGAATGGCTTTTCCGTCCGTAAAGTCTATGGGGTGACTGGCAATCCATTCTTGGGCTTGGGATAAGCTGTAGGGATGAGGAATAGAGATGGTCGTATCGGCAATTTCTCGCTTTCCAGCAAGGTTTTTGATGCGAGGGGCATCTGCTAAAGTAAAAGGACGCAGGAGTAAGCGATCGCTTTCTAGAGTAGGTTGTTCTCGCATCAGTCTCGATGAATTCAATAATAATAAGAATTTTATATAATAAGCGATCGGGATGATGGAGAGAGCGCGATCTCCTTTTCTCTTTCTTAGTTGATATTTTTGTATTAGTCTGTCATAATCGATCCTTGATTATTCCTTGATGGAAATGAAAAAAATGGACGAAAATCCCAGTATTCTCAATCATATCTCAATTGGGGTCAGCGATCTCGATCGCGCCCGTACTTTTTACGATGCGACTCTAGCACCGTTAGGCTGTCGTCGCATTGAAGAGATGGAATTTGCCACATCTTGGGGAAAGGTATTCCCAGAATTTTGGATCGGTTTGCCTTTAAATCAAGAAAAAGCCAGTGCGGGAAATGGGGTTCATATCGCCCTTACGGCACCCAGTCAAGAAGCCGTTGATGCCTTTTTTAAAGCAGCTTTAGAACACGGAGGAATATCCGACGGCGAACCCGGAATTCGTCCCTATGCACCGGGTTATTATGCAGCTTATGTTTTCGATCCCGATGGCAATAAAATTGAGGCAATGTATATGCCCAATATGGGAGCAGAATATCTGCAATAATAGCTTGTAAAACCATGATTTGAGGGTTGAGTTGTCCTCTTCCCTTTTTTTATGGATTTGAAAAATGCGATCGCCTAATTTTTCCTCCGTGTCATTAAATTTCTCGACTTAAAAATCCCCGTGAATTCCAACATCAAGACGAACAACTTCTGCGGGAACAATTCCTGTTGATGGAGGCAGAAACATCCCTCCATTCGTCACAATATAAATACTGGTTCGATCGCTCTCTCGATGCCCAAATGCAATAGCCGTACTTCCCGTAACTCCTTGTTCTGCTGTGGCAATTGTGGCGATCGCACTATCGGGAGAAATTCGCACCACGCTATTAAAAATGTGAGTTGCTCCATATAGGTTTCCCTCGCGATCGAAGGCAAAATCATCAATGACTACATTCTCGAGAAAAATTTCCGGTTTCCCTGCTGAAAAATCTCGTTGCAAGGGAATTTTTACTAAATGCGCCTTGTCTGAATTAGAGGCATATAAGACCCCCGAAAATATCTTTAGTCCATTGACCCCCGGAGTCATATTTTCAGACATCGATCGCTCCAGAAAAGGGTGTTCCAGCCAGATTTTCACCTCTCCTCGACGGGCATCCAATTCCCAGATCGCCCCGCGATAAGAGTCAGCGATAAGATAGCGATCGCCTGTCAATTTGGTTAACCCATTGAGAAACATCGCCTCGGGCAAATGTGCCAAAATTTTGACGCTACCTCGACGAGAAACTTTAAAAATACTGGGAATGCCCGTTTCATCCCATCCTGTCACTAAAAGTGCACCGCGATCGCCCCAAGCTAACCCAACAATCTTACCGCTAATTTCTGCATGAATAGATTGAGTTCCATTGGGATGCAAGCGAAGAATTTTGCCCTCCTCGTGACTGGTAATAAAAAGTGTGCCATCACCATCAATCGCAATGCTTTCTAAAAAAGTATTGATGGGAAAACGAGCAATAGAATGTACCGGTGCTAATTCTTGGGGCGTATTTTCATAGAGTGGGGGCAAATTTTGTGCTAAAGCGCGATCGGAAAAATTCGCAATTTGTAAGATTCCTAAAGATAATGCTGCTGTTAAAGCGATCGATTTCATTGATTTCATTCCTCACGATGTTGTGTAAATCATTCTGAAAGAAGGAGGAAACAAAAATCTTGAAGGTTCTTGCGCTTTTTTAGAAGATTTGTGCGATAAAAGCCTTAGGAGTCATTCCGACCCACTGTTTAAAATGGCGCGTCAAATGGCTTTGATCGGCAAATCCAACCTGTTTCGCGACTTCTGCGATCGCCCATCTTCGGGTTGCTAACAATCTTTTTGCTTCTTCAATACGACAGCAAATGAGATATTGATGGGGGGCAAGTCCCGTTTCTTGGCGAAAGAGACGGGAGAAATGATAGGGACTCAAACAGGCAATTCCTGCAAGTTCTGCAATTGTTATTTTTTGGTCGAGGCGATCGCGCAAATAATCGATAACTTTTTTCATACGAGAATTGGGAAATCGATCCGAATGTGAAGGGACTTGAGATGGAAAAACCGAATAATTGCGAAGTAAATGAATAACGAGTAAATTGGTTAGAGATTCAAGAGATAACGATTCGTCTAATTCTGAAGTTTTGAGTTCTTGTAATAATGATTGTCCTAAATAATGGGTGTGAAAATCTGGCTTGCCAAATTGGTTAATCAGTTCAATATTGTCGTTCAGATCTGAAGCTCTGGCAATTTGTGTTATGAGTTGAGGTGAGAAAGAAATAGTTAAAACATTGGCACAATGATTCCACTGCCATTGACGCGGCTCTCCTGCTGGCGTTAAAGTCATATATCCCGAGGCGATCGCGGCTTTATCTTCTCCTCCATCTCTTTGTCGAAATAAGTTTCCCCCTTCTCCTAAATTCAAAGTCATAATGTGATGAGGAAGTGCTGAAAACTCCACCTCATTCGGTTGAAAATTATACTGTGCGATCGCTATTTGACCCCCCAGAATTTCTCGGGCTAACATTGGCGGTGCGATCGATTCTTGCGACTCAATGGACATGGCTGGAATTATTCAGGATCGACAGAGTGAATTTTTCCCATTTGGAAACTATCAAAAATTTGGTTGATTTTCTTGCGATCGCGATCGCTAACCGCCAGATCCGATAAAAACAGACTGACTAATTGAAAATGCTCGCGCCGAGTCAAGCGACCCGTTTTGAGAATTTGCTCGAGGGGAAATTGGGAATTAGTGGAAACTCGCTCTGGCATCGTTCTACACCCGTTCGCTTTGATGATAATGGCAATATTATTTAAAGTAAAGAATATTTTTCTCTCATGCAAGTTATTCGTATTCCCGTCCTCTCTGACAACTATATTTTTCTGCTCCACGACGCACCCCGAAATATTGCCGCTGTCGTCGATCCTGCGCTAGCACGTCCTGTATTGCAGCAACTTAACAGCCTCAATGCCCAACTTGTAGCGATTTTTCACACTCACCACCATTGGGATCACATCGGTGGAAATCAAGAACTTTTGCACCACTTTCCCAATTTGCGAGTGTATGGGGGTGCTGAGGATCGCGGTCGTCTCCCCGGACAGCAAATATTTTTAAAAGATGGCGATCGCGTAGATTTTGGCGATCGCACGGCAGAGGTGTTTTTTGTCCCCGGCCATACCCGCGCCCATATTGCTTACTATTTTCCGCCTCGCAAAGCAGACGAAACAGGAGAGCTTTTTTGTGGCGATACTTTATTTGCAGGAGGGTGCGGGCGATTATCTGAAGGCACGCCCGCACAAATGGTGAATTCCCTCGGAAAATTGCGAAATTTGCCCGACAAGACCCGGATCTGGTGCGCTCACGAATATACCTTGAATAATCTCAAATTTGCCCTAACTGTCGAACCTCACAATAGCGAACTAAAAACCCGTTATGCAAAAGTTAAAGCCATGCGATCGCGCCAAGAACCCACAATTCCTTCTGCGATCGGCATCGAAAAACAAACTAACCCTTTCTTACGCTGGGATAAACTGGAAATCCAGCAAGCAATGGGAACAAAGGATAAAGTGAAAACCTTTGCTCGCCTGCGAGGGAAAAAAGATTTATTTTGAACAACTTTGAGAAAAAACTCGATTGCATTGTAATATAGAAGATTGCGACCAAATTGTAGAAAAAATTTTAGATTGACGGAGAATTATGGCCAAGCGCGTACAAGTTGTCTTAAATCGAGATGTCAGCAAACTCGGCAAAAATGGCGATGTCGTTGATGTTGCTCCAGGGTATGCCCGCAATTATCTCGTTCCCCAAGGAATTGCCATGCGAGCGACTCCCGGTATCATTAAAATGGTGGAACAAAGAAGAGAGAAAGAGCGCCAGCGCTTACTCGAAATCAAGCAACAAGCCGAAGCCCGCAAGACAGCCTTAGCGACGGTAGGACGCTTGGTTATTCGCAAGCAAGCTGGAGAAGAGAAAGCCATTTTTGGGACGGTGACGGCGCAAGATGTCGCCGATGCCATCCAAGAAAGAGCCGGTCAGGAGGTTGACAAGCGCGATATTACTATTCCCGACATTCGCAAACTGGGCAATTATCAAGTCGAACTCAAACTGCACGCAGAAGTCACGGCAATGGTTGAAATTGAAGTTGCACCCTTGTAGAAGCGTCTGGGGAATTGAGGTTTCACGAGTGCTTAAGTCATCTTCCTCATTCCTCGATCGCTCATTAGGTAATTGACTAAGATTCTCAATTAGTAAAAATAGTTGAAAATGACTGGGAAAACGGCCTATTATTTTCAATAGGTCGCTCTTTCTGAGAATCATGTTGCCTTATACCGCGAAGACCCTCAAAGCCGAACTCAATTCTCGAGGTTGGCGTTTAACGCCACAACGGGAGAAAATCCTGCACGTTTTCCAGAATTTACCCCGGGGAAATCATTTAAGTGCAGAAGAACTTTTTCAAGTTTTAGAGCAGCGTGGCGAAGCAATCAGCCTGTCTACGATTTATCGCAGTGTTAAACTCATGGCGCGGATGGGAATTTTACGAGAATTAGAACTTGCAGAAGGTCACAAGCATTATGAACTCAATCAACCCTATCCCCATCATCATCACCACATGGTGTGTATTCAATGCAATAAAACCATTGAATTCAATAATGATTCGATTTTAAAACAAAGTCTCAAACAGGCAGAAAAAGAAGGATTTCAGTTGATTGATTGCCAATTAACCGTCATGACAATTTGCCCGGAAGCCCTGCGTTTGGGCTGGCCGTCAGCTTTGCCGAGTAATTGGTCCTGTTCGCGATCGATTTCTGAGGGGTATGAAAGAGAGACAAATTATGCAACCAGCGATCGCGCCGAGGAAGAATAGAATTTCTGGGCAATTTGGTTAAAATTCTTAAATGTTAGGCGTTTCTGTTCTGAGCGATGATAGTATTCCTTTTTTAAGCTAGGGGTGCCCGAACACCGGGCTGAGAAAGACCCTTAGAACCTGAGACTGGTTAGCACCAGCGTAGGGAAGCTGTAATTACGAGGAAATTCTATATGCGGACAGAATGGGTTGCCAAACGGCGCGGTCAAGGAAACGTGACTCAAATGCACTATGCTCGTCAGGGTACGATTACTGAAGAGATGCACTACGTCGCCAAACGGGAAAACCTGCCTCCGGATTTGATTCGGGAAGAAGTGGCGCGGGGACGGATGATTATCCCTGCAAATATTAATCATCCCAACCTCGAGCCAATGGCCATCGGCATTGCATCTAAGTGCAAAGTGAATGCAAATATCGGCGCGTCTCCTAATTCTTCTAACTTAGAAGAAGAAGTAGATAAGTTAAATTTGGCGGTTAAATACGGCGCGGATACGGTGATGGATCTCTCCACGGGTGGCGGGGATCTCGACATCATCCGCACGGCTATTATTAAGGCTTCTCCTGTTCCCATCGGTACGGTGCCCATTTATCAAGCTATGGAAAGCGTACATGGATCGATTGAAAAACTCAAACCCGAGGATTTTCTGCATATTATCGAAAAACACGCCCAACAGGGGGTGGACTATATGACCATTCATGCGGGCATTTTAATCGAGCATTTACCTTTAGTGCGCGATCGCATTACGGGCATTGTTTCTCGCGGGGGAGGAATTATCGCCCGGTGGATGCTGCATCATCATAAGCAAAACCCCCTTTACACCCATTTCGATGAAATTATCGAAATCTTTAAAAAGTATGATGTTTCCTTCAGTTTGGGAGATTCTCTGCGTCCGGGTTGTACCCACGACGCATCCGACGACGCACAATTGGCAGAGTTAAAAACCCTCGGACAATTGACTCGTCGGGCGTGGGAACATGACGTACAGGTGATGGTAGAAGGTCCCGGTCACGTACCCATGGATCAGATCGAGTTTAATGTTAAGAAACAGATGGAAGAGTGTTCCGAAGCGCCTTTCTACGTCCTTGGTCCTTTGGTGACAGATATTGCCCCCGGATACGATCATATTACATCCGCGATCGGGGCGGCGATGGCGGGATGGTACGGAACGGCGATGCTCTGTTATGTGACTCCCAAGGAACATTTAGGCTTGCCGGATGCCGAAGATGTCCGTAACGGGTTAATTGCCTATAAAATTGCTGCTCATGCTGCGGATATTGCCCGCCAGCGTCCGGGTGCGCGCGATCGCGATGACGAACTCTCGGCAGCGCGGTATAACTTCGATTGGAATCGTCAATTTGAACTCTCTCTCGATCCCGATCGCGCTCGAGAATATCACGACGAAACCTTACCCGCCGATATCTATAAAACGGCTGAATTCTGCTCCATGTGCGGACCCAAGTTCTGCCCAATGCAAACCAAGGTTGATGCCGATGCCCTCACGGAATTGGAGAAATTCTTAGCCAAGGAAAAGGAAACTGTAGGGGTTTCTCAGGGATAAAGGTCAGTTCGTTATCTCAATTATGACAGGTTAAACGAGAGATATAAACCCTCGAGTTTAACTTGTCATCTTGATTGGTAAAACACCATTTGACCAAAAAGAAAAGGTCTCAAATCTCCCACTTTAGATTTTTGATGCTATCGGGAAAGATTGTTTAAAAATGGGTTGGCCAGAAGGATTTCGCAAAATTTTGCCTTCTTTATTGTTCGAGTCCCGTTCTTAACTCTTAACTCCTCCATCAACTTCCAAACAAGCGCTGAAATAACGCCCGTCCTTGAGCGCCCAGCCGACGACTCAAGCGTCCGATATTGGGGGTTGTATCTCGCTCTACAGAAGTTGAAAATCTCTGCTCTAATAACTCTTTTAATTTACTGCTCGTTAATGGTCGATTTAAACTCCGTCCTTCAGCCAAAGAAATCGATCCCGTCTCCTCCGAAACTACGAGACACAAACAATTATCGACGCGTTCCGTAATGCCCATTGCTGCTCGGTGACGAGTTCCCAACTGACGAGAGGCCACGCGTTCTGAGAGGGGTAAAATAATTGAGGCGGCAACGATGCGAGAACCGCGAATTTGTACTGCCCCATCATGTAAAAGCGTACTGGTTTGAAAAATAGTTTGGAGGATTTCCTTAGAGATTTCTGCATCTAAAGGAACCCCCGACACTGAAAAAAAGCGATCGTCAATGGGATCGCCTGTCTCCATGATAATCAGCGCCCCCGTGCGATTTTGCGAGAGTTCCTTAATGGCATCCACAATTTTATCAATAGTATTTTCCTGCTCGGGAACGAAACGATGAGAAGTTTGAAAAACGTGTAAAAGATCCCCACGTCCGAGTTTTTCTAAAAACTGACGAAATTCTGATTGAAAAACCACGGCCATTGCGACTGCCGACCCTAAAACCAATCGTTCCAACACAAAACTTAAATGCGGTAACATGAGTTTTTCACTCACAACAGCCGCCAGCATAAGGACAATTAACCCTCTGACCATCCAGAGAGTCCGCCGTTCCCCGATCGCAAGGAGAACTAAATAGGTCAACAGGAGAACGAGGCCAATATCAATAATTTCGAGTAACCAAGGAGAAATTGCGTTCGGGTCAACCAGAAAACCCATTGATAATTAATATTTAATAATCGATCGTGAATAGAGATTTGGGAGCAGAAGATTTTTAATTTCAGAACTTAAGGGAGGAGAATGATCGGCGCTCCTCCCAACAGGTTTAATCCTCAATCAGGTGCTTGGGCAGTCGGTCTTGACGAATTAAATCTGCATAAGTTTCCCGTTCCAAGATTAAATGGGCTTTTCCTTCCTTCGCGATCGCGGCGGCGGGACGAGCAATGCGATTATAGTTAGAAGCCATGCTGTAATTGTAGGCTCCCGTTGCCAAAACCACCAAGACATCTCCGGCTCGGGTTGCGGGCAGTTGGGCATCTTTAATGACGACATCTCCCGACTCGCAATGCTTTCCCGCAACGGTGACGGTTTCTGCGATCGGAGCCGACATGCGATTGGCGAGGACAGTCCGATACACTGATTGATAAGTGATAGGTCGCGGGTTATCCGACATGCCTCCATCTACAGCAACATAAGTTCGCATTTCTGGGATTTCTTTGCGACTGCCGACAGTATAAGCGGTCACGCAAGAGGACCCGATAAGAGATCGTCCGGGTTCGCACATGAGTTTCGGTAAGGGTAAATTGTGAGTTTCACAAGCATGAGCAACGGCACGACAGGCAGCACCGACCCATTCTTCAATACTGGGAGGATCGTCGGCTTCGGTGTAGCAAATGCCTAAACCGCCACCAATATTTAAGGCTTTGACCGATAACCCTGCCGCGATCGCGCTTTGCAACCATTCCACCATTACCCCGCCTAAATCTTGATGTGGTTGGCGCTCGAAGATTTGCGAACCAATATGGGCGTGCAGTCCGATAAAATCCAGTTGGGGGCGATCGCGAATCCAAGCAAATACCTCGGATAATTGATTGGGATCGAAGCCAAACTTACTATCGATATGTCCCGTGCGAATATATTCGTGGGTATGACATTCAATACCCGGGGTCAGCCGCACCATAATAGGAACGGGAGTCTTGGCGGTCGCAGTCTCGGCGAGCATCTCTAATTCCAGCCAATTATCGACCATGACCGTACAGCCTTCACGATAGGCATATTGCAATTCTTCTAAGGACTTATTATTGCCGTGAAAATAGATGCGATCGGCACTGACTCCCGCTTGTCGAGTCGTATATAATTCCCCCCCAGAAACCACGTCAAATCCCAATCCTTCACTGGCAATGACGGCACAAACCGCTAGACAACTCCAAGCTTTAGAGGCGTAAATGACCTCAGATTCCCCGGCATAGTGACGGATAAATGCCTCGCGATACTGACGGCAGGTCGTTCTCAGGGTTTGCTCGTCTAAAATATAAAGAGGGGAACCAAATTCTGCTAGTAATTCCGTGACATCGCAACCACCGATTTCTAAATGGTCGCGATCGTTGACGCGAGCGGTTAGGGGGGCAAGAATCTGATTGGGGGAGATTACGCCTTCATCCTCTGAGGGACGTTGCAAATATTGCAAACTTGTATTTTCAATTTTAGGCTGGGTTAAGAGCATACGTGGATTTTGACGATTTTGTACGGTGTATTTGAGAGCCAGATCGCGATCTCGACTCAAAGTTTTAGGCAGCGCGATCGCTAATGATTTTTTGCCAAGGGAAATTTTATCTTTGGCAATTCAATAACACATTCTCTCTACTTTAATAATTTTCGAGACTTTTATGGGGTTTCTCGAAAACAAGAGTCATGATTGAATCGCGTTTTATTCTGACTCTAAAAGAGGCTTGATTTTCGACGCGAATCAAAAATAGGAAGTGAGTCTCGCAAAGCGAACTCGGGTGATGGGGTCGGTTTCGTAGCATTCCTCCAAAGTAACATCGGTAAAAACCTCTTTATCCAGCCAATGCGATTGATTACAATTATTCTAATCGATACGATAACTAATTTCGCGATCGCAATGCCCTCCTTGCCATCATCTGCGATCGCGCCAATGAAGGCGATCTACTTAACTTAGACCCTTTTCTGACCGCTAAAGTGGGAGGCTTGAAACCTTAATTATTTTGGTCAAGCAAAATATATTCGGCAAGTCCGTGCGAGTCGTTCCTAAATTTTTTTAAGAATTCAGAAACCAATGGTCAACCTCGCACATTGTCAAAACTGCTTAAAATTTATTGACAGAGTGAAAATTGTGCCTCTAGAGCGAGTCGTGCCACAATAGGAGAACGATTAATCTTCCTAGCCGAAAAAACTAAAACCGGAAATTTCTTAAATTAATCCTTATTTCCCATGACAGCGATTTCCTCTAACCGTTCGACTCCCGATCCCAATATCGTTAATGGAGCGAGTAGCCCGTCAGATGGCGAAACTCCTGCCAAAATTGCGCCCCCGAGCCTAGAACGAGAATTCGAGCAACTACGCCAACAACTCGCCCGAGTGCAAGACCAGATGCGCCAGTCTCGCGATCGCAATACTCTCCTCGCTATTACTTGCGATCGCCTGCGAGAACTCCTGCAAGCCTCCCGGGTGTTGGTGTATCGCTTCACCAGCGAAAGTCAAGGAAACGCGATCGCGGAAGCCATCGAACGAGGTTGGACTCCCACCCTCGGGGAAATGATACCTGCGACTTTTTTCGGAGGCGATCGCCAACAGGATTACGATATCGTCGATTGCATGGCCATCGACTACATTGCCAGCACAAAAGTTACCCCTTATCAACTGCAACTCCTCGAAAAACACCAAGTCCGCGCCGGACTTAGTTGCCCGATCCGTATAGGGAGCATGGTTTGGGGGCTGCTCTCCGTTCAACAGTGCAATGAGGCGCGGCGCTGGAGTCAAAGCGAGATTGGCATTCTCGAACAAGTTACCACGGCTCTCGCTCTCAATTTAGTCGGCTATCAATTCCAAGAAGAAATCGAGCGCCAGCAAATCCGTGAAAATGCTTCTACCAAAGTCATTACCCGCATTCGCCGCTCCCTCGATATCAAAACCATCTTTCAAACCACTACCCAAGAAGTCCGTCAGTTATTGAAAGCCGATCGCGTGGGAATTTATCGCTTTAACACGGATTGGAGTGGCAAATTCGTCGCAGAATCTGTCGGTGCGGGCTGGTCTTCCCTCATGCAAAACCCCGTCGATCCGGAACTTTTGCGGGAGAATAGCGAAGATTGCAATCTCAAATTGATGGTGGAAGGCAGCGATCGCAATGGGCGAGGAGAAATTGTTGATACTTATCTAGAACAAACAAAAGGGGGAGGTTATACGAAAGGACAAAAGTACCGCGTTGCCAATAATATTTATGAGAAAAATTTTCCGGCTTGTTATATTGAACTCCTAGAGCGCATTCAAGCGCGAGCTTATTTAACTGTTGGCATTTATCAAGGTACGAAACTGTGGGGACTGCTGGCAACGTATCAATGCTCCGCCCCGCGCACTTGGGAACAAGGGGAAATTCGCCTACTGGTACAAATTGCCGAGCAGTTAGGAGTCGCCCTGCAACAGGCTTCTACCCTTCGCCAACAGCGCTTGCAAGCTGACAAGCTAAAAAAGGCTGTCGATCGCGAAAAAACTGTGGCGCTAACCGTCGATCGCATCAAACAATCCACTGATACGCAAACAGTCTTTCGGGTAGCAACAGAGTCCATTCGCAAACTGTTGAAGAGCGATCGCGTCGTTGTTTATCGTTTTAAGCCGGACTGGAGAGGGGAATTCGTCGCCGAATCCGTAGGAGAAGGTTGGATATCCCTTGCGACAGCACAAAGCACAGATTCCGTGATTCTTGCAGGAACGAAAGATAATATTGACACGGAAGGTTGCACTATCAAACAAATGCAGGTACAAGAATTAGCCGCACGCGATACTTATTTGAAAAACACGAAAGGTGGAACCTATCGAACAGGAGATAAATACCGAGCTTGCAACGATATTTACAAAGCAAATTTTCCGGGCTGTTATATCGATCTGCTGGAAAGTTTTCAAGCACGTGCTTACGTCACCGTGCCGATCTTTTTAGGGAATCAATTATGGGGATTGTTAGCCAATTATCAATGTTCGGGAGCGAGAATTTGGGGGCAAGAAGAAATCGATCTTGTGGTGAATTTGGGTTCTCAATTAGGTCTAGCTTTGCAACGCGCTGAAGATATGGAACAGGTGCGATCGCAAACAAAAAAGTTAGAAGAAGCCATTCAACGAGAACGAACTTTAGCTTTAATTGGCGATCGCATCAAACAAACGCAAAATACCCAAGCAATTTTTGATATTGCCACTCGAGAAGTCCGTCAATTACTGCAAGCCGATCGTGTGGGAATTTATCGCTTTAACACGGATTGGAGTGGGGAATTTATCGCCGAGTCTGTGACTGGAGGTTGGAAGTCTTTGTTACGAGAACAAATTGAAAATGAAAGCCTCTTAGAAGGGACAAAAATTAACATTGATACAGAAGGTTGTACGGTTAAGGAAATGGCAACTCGCGATCTCATGAGCAAAGATACTTATTTGGAGCGCACCCAAGGCGGAACCTATAAAACAGGAGATAAATATCGAGTTTGTAATGATATTTATAACGCAAATTTTCCTCGCTGTTATCTTGACTTATTAGAACGATTTCAGGCACAAGCCTACGTCACGGTACCGATTTTCCTCGGTCAAAAACTTTGGGGACTGATGGCGACATATCAATGTTCCGATCCGAGGCAATGGAGTCCAGAAGAAATTAATCTTGTGGTGAATTTGGGTTCTCAATTAGGGATTGCCTTACAACGAGCGCAAGATTTAGAACGAGTACAAGCTCAAGCAAAAAAATTAGAAGAAGCGGTAAAACGGGAACGGACTTTAGCTTTAATTAGCGATCGCATCAAACAGTCCCAAGATACTGACGATATTTTTAAAATTGCTACCAGTGAAATTCGCCAACTCTTGAACGCCGATCGCGTAGGGATTTATCGTTTTAATGAAGATTGGAGCGGAGAATTTGTCGCCGAAGCTGTCATCGGAAATTGGAAGTCTTTGTTACGAGAACAATATGAAAATGACAGTTTATTAGAAGCTACAAAAATTAATATCGATACAGAAGGCTGTACGGTTAAGGAAATGGCAACTCGCGATCTTATCACTAAAGACACTTATTTAGAACGCACGCGAGGAGGAACTTATAAGACTGGAGATAAATATCGTGCTTGCAACGATGTTCGAGAGTCTGGTTTTCCGCGCTGTTATCTCGAACTCTTAGAGCGATTTCAAGCTCGTGCTTATGTTACTGTACCGATTTTTCTCGGGGAAAAACTCTGGGGCTTGATGGCAACCTATCAATGTTCGAGTCCGAGACAATGGAATGAGGAGGAAATTAACCTCGTCACTAACCTCGGATCTCAATTGGGGATTGCTTTACAACGAGGACAAGATTTGCAACGGGTTAAAGCTCAAACCCGAAAACTGGAACAAGCGATTGAACGAGAACGAGCGATCGCCACCATTAGCGATCGCATCAAACAGTCCCAAGATATCGCCACTATTTTTAAAATTGCCACGCGAGAAGCCCGCAAGATATTTAATAGCGATCGGGTAGGAGTCTATCGTTTTAATGAGGATTGGAGTGGGGAATTTATCGCCGAATCTGTCAAGGCAGAATGGTTGCCTCTT
This sequence comes from Spirulina sp. LEGE 11439, assembly GCF_059821285.1. Classification (NCBI taxonomy): domain Bacteria; kingdom Bacillati; phylum Cyanobacteriota; class Cyanophyceae; order Spirulinales; family Spirulinaceae; genus Spirulina; species Spirulina sp. LEGE 11439. The sequence goes on along the minus strand of NZ_JCAMRX010000035.1, from coordinate 6,971 downwards.
TTGAGCGTGCAGACAGAAGATATCACTCTCCTCGAAAAAACCAAAGCTAATATCGATACGGAAGGCTGCACGATTAAGCAAATGCAGGTGCGCCAACTTGCTTCTCGCGATACTTATTTACAGGATACGGAAGGCGGAACTTATCGCAAAGGAGAACAATTTCGCGCCTCTAACGATATCTATAATTCGGGCTTCTCTCCCTGTTATCTCGAACTCTTGGAAAGTTTTCAGGCACGCGCTTATATCACCGTGCCGATTTTTCTCGGGGAGAAGCTCTGGGGCTTGATGGCTAACTATCAATGTTCGGGACCGAGGCAGTGGGATAGTGAAGAGATTCAAGTGATGGTACAGTTGGGATCTCAATTAGGTCTGGCTTTGCAAAGAGCAGAAGATTTAGAACAACTGCGCCAACAAGCACGAAAGTTGGAAGAGTCGGCACAACGGGAAAAAGAAGCGCGGGAATTGCTACAACGTCGGGCAATTCAATTATTAATGGCAGTGCGCCCAGCTTTGGAAGGCGATTTGACCGTCCGCGCCCCTCTCTCAGAAGATGAATTGGGCACGATCGCCGATGTTTATAACAATACCTTGCAAAGTCTGCGAAAGATTGTCATGCAGGTGCAAAACGTAACGGCAGAGGTCGCCCAAAGCTCAACCGGTAGCGATACGCAAATTCGCAAGCTGGCAGTACAGGCACAACAACAAACCCGAGAGCTAAATATTGCCCTCGATGAAGTACAGCAGATGGTGAACTCGTCCAAAAATGTAGGAGCGAATGCCCGAGCGATCGAACAAGCCGTACAGAATGCCAACGAGACAGTTAAATCGGGAAATTCGGCGATGAGCCGCACCGTAGAAGGGATTTTAGCAATTCGGGATACTGTGGCAGAAACCTCACAGAAGATCCGGGAACTCAGTGAATCTTCTCAGAAGATCGATCGCGTGGTTAATCTCATTGGGGACTTTGCCACTCAAACTCAATTGCTTTCCCTCAATGCAGCGATCGAGGCAACTCGGGCGGGAGAATATGGCAAAGGCTTTGCGGTGGTTGCCGATGAAGTGCGATCGCTCGCACGACAATCTGCCAATGCAACCTCGGAAATCTCCAATTTAGTCGCAGAAATTCGCCAGCAAACCGGGGAAGCGATCGCCGTCACTGAGTCGGCAATTTCGCGCGTGAGTGCTGGGACGACATTGGTGGAAGAAACCAAGGGAAATTTGAATGCGATCGCGGCAGCAACCGCTCAGATCGGCCAATTGGTGGAAGATATTACCGAAGCAACTCAAGCACAACTCGAGCGATCGCAGTCTGTTACGGAAACAATGCGAGCAGTTGCTGACATTTCTAACAGTACTTCGGAGGAGTCGGTAGAACTTTCGGAAACCTTCCAAAATTCTCTAGCAACCGCACAGCAATTACAAGAAGTCGTGAAACAATTTAAAGTGAATTAAACTAACGAACAGCGAACAATTTATTGCATTGGTAATCGGTGATTAAAAATGTCTGAGCTAAAAGAACTGGATCTGCAAAAACTCGCTGGCAAAATGGCAAGCGCACTCTGGTCTTCTGTTAAAAAATGGGATTATTTTACCCAAGATACAGTCGGGCGAGAAATGGCTAAAGCTGCGGATACTCTTTGGGGAGAAGAACATCAAAATGGTCAAACTATATCTATTTCAATTGAAGAAGAAGAAGAAATTCCCCATCACTCATCATCAAAATCAATCGCTATTTCCTTTGATGACGAGGAAGAAATCGAAACCGAACCGAGGGGATTTTCAGCAGACATTCCTTGGGAAGAAAGTCAAACTGGAGAACGCGATTGTATTTCTGAATCCAATCTGCAAAATGGACAAGAAATAAGAGAAGAAGATATTTTTGCTGTACCTTCCCTAGAAATTTCTTTTGATAATGAAGTCGAAACCGAGCCGAGAAGGTTTTCAGTAGATATTCCTTGGGAAGAAAGTCAAACTAGAGAACGCGATCGCCATTCTAAATCCAATTTGGAAAATGGACAAGAAATAAGAGAAGAAGATATTTTTGCTGTACCTTCCCTAGAAATTTCTTTCGATGATGATGAAGAAGAAATCGAAACCGAGCCAAGAGAACTTTCAGCAGATATTCCTTGGGAAGAACATCAAACTAGAGAACGCGATCGCCATTCTAAATCCAATTTGGAAAATGGACAAGAGATAAAAGAAGTCGATATTTTTGCTGTACCTTCCCTAGAAATTTCTTTCGATGATGATGAAGAAGAAATCGAAACTGATTCGAGTATGCAAAGTTTGCAAACATTAGAAGAAGAAGAGATTTTTTCTTTTCCTGTTTCTATCGCACTGGATTTTGGCGATCGCGAAGAAGAAATTGAAACAGACAGCAACATAAAAACATTCCCAGATCCAATTTTCACCCCCCCAACAATGGAGAATCAGCCCTCATCTAAGCCTTCAAACCCTAATCCCTCACCACCTCGATCTTCACAACCTTTACGAAACCCAGAAGGTTATGAATACTTTTTGAGCGAAGCCAGAGAGTTATTAACTGAAATCGAGCAGCAATTATTTGCGCTCACTCCAGAAGCCAGTACAAATGAGATTTATGGTTTAATGCGAGCCACTCATACTCTCAAAGGTGCTTCTGCCAATGTAGGATGCGAAACAATTAAAATCATTGCTCACAATTTAGAAGATGTCTTTCGGGCAATGCTTGCGCCTGAAGCCATTATCGACCAAGAGTTAGAATCCATGCTGTTTGAAGGCTATGAATGCTTGAGACTGGCAATATCGGCAGAATTGGCCCCGTCGGAAGGCACCGATCTAGATGATGACCTCTTAAATCGTGCGGCAGACCTCTTTGTGCGATTTCAAGCCAAACTGGGAGATTGTTTCGATCATCAACCTCCTTTGCCCACCTCCGAAGAGCTAGGATTCGACCTCACTAAATCTATCTTTGAAGTTGGTGTCAATCAAAGAATAGAAGAATTAAAAGAACTTTTATCAAAGGGTGCAAATCAAGACGCGATCGCCACGACCCTCACCGAACAAGCCAATGTGTTTGTCGGATTGGGGGAATCCTTGGGGTTGCCGGGGTTTGGAGCGATCGCGACGGCAATTTTGGCAGCGATCGCAGCGCATCCCGAGGAGGCGATCGAGATTGCCCATCTTGCTTTAGAAGACCTCGAATGCGCCCAAAAATTGGTGTTAGAAGGCGATCGCGAGAGCGGAGGTCAACCCAGTAAACTGTTATTAGAATTGGCGAGAGAAACAACAACGACTACAGAAATCATACCGCAAGAAATCATACCGATTGAAGAGTTTGATGAGTTAGAAATAGGTCAAGATTTAGAAGATTTACTTGCGCCTTCAACGGTTGAAAATTCAACACTAATCCCGAACGAAGATCCATTTTCTTTTATCGATTCCGAGTCCCAGAGCGAGTCAGATTTAGAATTTAATCCCGATATAGGTTTAAATATTGTTGAAGAATTTCCGCTTATTTCTCCAGTAGAACGACAGGAATTAGAAGCGTCTTTTGAAGAATTAGAACTGCAAAATTCTCCAGAAGACGCGATCGAAGTTGATTTAGACGAACCCATTAATCTGATATCGGAACAAGAAGCCTTTTCAGACTCTGATTTTGAGAGGGAATTTGGAGAATTAGAACTGAGTGACGTATCTAGAGAATTAGAAAATACAGAAGTTAATCACTTGGAAACTGACGCGATCGCTCTTGAAGAAACCTTTGGCGATATTGAAAATCTGCCCGAAAATTTCGCTTTGGATGCACAAACCGAACAAACTTTAGACTTGGAGCTAGAAGCAGCGATCGCACCAGAAACGACTATAAAACCCGAAGGAGAACCAGATTTTATTCCCAGCAATATTTGGGATATTGACGATGAAAGGGCAGGGGAATTATTAGCCTCAGAACTCGATCTCGCAGAAGAAATTGCATTGGAAAATTTACCTATTGAAGAAGAAATTTTTCTGAGCGAACCGAAACCGCGATCGGCTTCACCAAATGCTCAAGAAATTCCTTCTCTCGAGGAAACTTTTGGTTCTGTCGATTTGCGAGACACTTTCAGCGATTTTCCTGAAGAATCCGAACCTATCTTTTTAGACGATCTTCCCAAGCCGGTAAAACCGCAACAGAACCCAGAAAAGCGATCGCAAATTACTCCTCAAATATCTGAAACTCTTGCACCGCCAAACCCTCCTCAAATTGAGTCCGGACTCCCTTCTCAACCGATCGCCAAAACCTTACGCATTAACCTCGAACAATTAGAACTCTTCAATCACCTCGTTGCTGAACTTTTAATCAATCAAAATCAACTTTCCTTAAGAGACGAACAATTTCAAACTGCTATCCAAAAATTAACGGATTGGATTCGACAACATCGATTAACTCTCAATCAATTACGAGATCTCGTGACTCACTCTCTCTCAAAACAAGGGAGCGATCGCAATGGTCATTACAAACAAGTTCATCCTTTACAAAAAGCGCTCTATTCTGCTTTAGAAGAGGCTTCACAAATTACGCAAGCAACCGAAGATATTAACTTATTAGCAAGAACAACCACCTCAACGATTGAACGAGAACAACGTTTATCGAACCAACTGCGAGATAACGTGCAAACCGCGAGAATGATTCCTTTAGAGAACCTTCTCAAGCGATTTCCACCGATGGTGAAACAACTTTCTTTTATTCATAAAAAATCGGTTAATTTGCAAATACAAGGCGGGCAAGTAATGGTTGATAAGACCATCATCGATAATCTTTATGATGCCTTACTACACCTCGTTCGCAATGCCTTCGATCACGGTATTGAGTCTCCTGAGATACGTCGTCAAAGAGGAAAATCAGAGATAGGAAATATTTTAATTCGTGCTTACAATCAAGGCAATCGTACTATTATTGAAGTCCGAGATGATGGGGAAGGATTGAATATTGAGAAAATTTGCCAGCAAGGAGTTAAAAAAGGATTGATCGGAGATCGCGAAGCAAAAGAAATTCAACACCTCCCTCAACCAGAAGCGAGATTACTCGATTTGTTATGTTCTCCCGGATTTTCTACAGCTTTTCGAGTTAGCGATCTCTCTGGACGCGGTGTCGGTTTAGATGTCGTGAAAACCCAACTCGAACAAATTAAAGGCAGTTTAAATGTTCAATCGATCCCGCAACAAGGCACCATTTTTTCCCTGCAAATTCGGGAATCTTTAATGAACGCAAGATTGCTGATTTGTCAAGCAGGGCGATCGGTTTATGGATTTGTTTCTAATGAAGTCGAACAAGTTTTAATTCCGGGAAAAAGAATCAGGCATTTAGCCGGTCAAAAGGTATTAGATTGGCAGCAAGAAGAACAAAATTTTACGATTCCCATTTACGAACTCGTCACCTTGTTTAATTATTCGCGATCGCTGCCTCAATGTCGAGGTTTAGCAGGAGGAGAATTTCAATACCAAGAACTCTCTCCTATTTTAACCACTGGGGAAAATGTCGCCCCTATTCTCTTATTAAAAGGGAGTGAAGGGTTTATTGCCTTGGAAGTCGATCGCGTTCTCGAAGAACAAGAATTAGTAATTAAACCTCTCTCCAATGCGATCGCACCTCCTGCTTATATTTATGGTTGCAGTATTCTTGCTGACGGTCGTTTAGCCTTAGTCATCGATGGATTTGCCTTAGTCGGACAATCGCAAAATAAAGAAGCGATCGCACCCAAAAATTTCCAGCCAAAAGAGAATTTTTCTGGAGAAAAAATCCAACTTCCCACAGAGTTATCGACACAAACTCTCGGACTGTATATTCCCGAATCTGACACAATGGAGAAAAAGTCAATTCCTAATTTACCTTCTTCTCCTATCGTTAGCAATCAACCTAAAGTTAAAACGATTTTAGTTATTGATGATTCTCTCACCGAACGTCAAACTTTAACCTTAATTTTACAGCGATCGGGATATCGCGTCTTACAGGCAAAGGATGGTTTGGAAGCATTAGAACAATTAAAAAGTGGGGAAACTATTCATGTTGCTCTTTGCGATATAGAAATGCCTCGCATGAATGGTTTAGAATTTTTAAGTGTTGTTAAACAAGATAAAACCTTGCCGAATATTCCCGCGATCGTTCTTACTTCTCGCAGTCAAGATAAGTTTAAACAAATTGCCCTAGAGTTGGGTGCTTATGCTTATTTAACGAAACCTTATCTGGAACGAGAAATCCTTGCAGTTATTACAGAAGCATTACAAACTGTCTAACAAAAAAATAATTAAATTTGATTCATTCTCTACATTCTAAATTCATGGGTAGAATTTGGTCTACGGTTAAAGTTTCGATTTGTTTCCAGATTGAGAGTTCATAGATAATTTCCTTCTTTATTGTTTTTAGTTAGTTGAATTGTTTAGGTCATTATTTTCTAAATAAATCTTCGGAAATGCCAAAGTGTGACTCTAATTGTTTCATATAAACATTGAGCTTTCGTAAAACATAATCGGCAATCTGGCCTGGTGTATTATCAATAGTGTAACAAAACTCTAAACAAATTAGTTTCTGTGTTGTATCTATTAATATATCTGGTCGAATATTTAAATAGGGATGTTTTTTTTCACTTTTAAAGTGAAAATTCGGTCGATCGTTAAAAATATCTTGTAAAGCGAGGCAAATAGCTTTGTTAAGACAGCGATCGCTTATTCGTTTTTCATTAATATCTTTATTGAGTTTGGTAAATGCCTGTTGTGCATTATTGAGAGCTTTACGGATCGATCCACTTTTGCGTTTACCGGGTCTAACAGAAGTACGAGATAATTGCAAACACAGAGGAGTCCGCTTAAGGGTATCTTTTGCTACTGACTTTCCAATCCAATGTTGTGGAACATTGTATTTATCTTCATCAAGAAAATCTTTTCGTGATATCTTAATTCCCTCAGTACAGGACAAAACTTGCAAAAAGGCATGGGAAGAGGGTTTGATAGAAATT
>NZ_JCAMRX010000034.1:46053-68569 GCF_059821285.1 Spirulina sp. LEGE 11439 | reverse complement strand
TCACCAGTCACCAGTCACCAGTCACCAGTCACCAGTCACCAGTCACCAGTTACCAGTCACCAGTCACCAGTTACCAGTTACCAGTCACCAGTCACCAGTCACCAGTCACCAGTCACCAGTCACCAATTGGGGAACGGGGGATCAGAATGGCAACCTCAACTTGTATGGCCGATCGCGGATTATCCTCGCTATTTCCAGTTATTAGCGAGCGATCGCCCCCTTGCCGTGACTGATGCTCAAAACGATCCGCGAGGGGAGGAATTAAGAGCAACCTATTTGCAACCCTTACAAATCACCTCTTTCCTTGATGTTCCCATTCGCCTCGCTGAAAAGATTCTCGGTGCCATTCGCATTGAACGGACACAAGCATCGCGAGCATGGAGTCCCGAAGAAGAGAATTTTGTTCGCTCTCTGGCCAATTTAGTCTCGTTGGTCTTGGAAATGCGCGATCGCCAGACCATGGAACGCGCATTTAAACAAAGTGAGGAACGTTTTGCCCTTGCAGCGATCGCTTCGGGAAGCGGCTGTTGGAGTTGGGATCTCGAAAGCGAGCGACTAATGTGGGATGAGAATTTTCATCGCCTTCACAGTGCGATCGATCTCGATCGCAAGGATCGCGAGACCACTGTTGGCGAAAATGCGCCAGCATCCTTCCCCTCTCATCCTGTTGCCAAGCCTTACACGCGAACCTTTCAAGAATTTATGACGGCGATCTATCCCGACGATCGCGATCGCATCGGCGATGCCTTGCGCTCTCATATCAAAGAGAATCGCGAGGCAATTTTGGCATTGGTTTATCGGGTTGAAGGCCAAGACAAGCACCTTCGCTTTCTCAATAGTCGCGGCAAAATCTATCGTGACGAGGGCGATCGCCCAATTGGAATGCTGGGTATTGCTTGGGACGTAACTGAAGATAAAATTGCCGAAAAAGCCTTGCAAGACAGCGAAACTCGCTTCCGCGAACTGTTTCGCTCCGCCCCCATCGGCATGGCCGAATTGTCCGTCACCGGAGCATTTTTAGATATTAACCCGTCTTTTTGTCGCTTGTTGGGCTATCCTTATCGAGATTTTATTGGCGAGCAATTTTATAATTTTCTCCACCCCGGCGATCGCAAAACCTTGCGGGGAACTTTCCAACAATTAATCGCCAACGAAACGATCGAACAAACTTGGGAAGGGCGCTTCGTCCAAAAAAGCGGGCGCGTGGTTTATGCTTCGATTGGGATCTACGTGCGACGGGACAAAACGGGGATTCCTCTCTCAGCCATCTATCAAGTTCAAGATATCACCCAGCGCAAGCAAACTGAACTCGCTCTCGAAGAACAAAAGCGATATTTGCGCTTGATCCTTGACAATATTCCTCAACAAGTTTTTTGGAAAGATACAAATTCTGTTTTTCTCGGTTGTAACGAACATTGGGCAAAAGCGGCGGGTTTGGAGAGTCCCGAAGCTGTCGTCGGGAAAACCGATTACGACCTCATTCCCGATCGCGCCGTTGCAGACTATTATCGCGACAAAGACCGCTATATTATGGACTCCAATGAGCCAGAACTGCACAATATTTCCATCAAATACCGTCCCGGTAGCGATGGCAAACCGGTATGGCTGGAAATTAATCGGGTACCCATCCACGATCGCGATGGCAATGTGATTGGCATTCTTGGGGTTTTGGACGACATTACTCAGCGCAAGCGAGCAGAAGAAGCCATCCAAGAAAGCGAAACCCTCTTAAATGCCACCTTCAATCAAGCAGCGATCGGCATTGCCCAAACCGATCGCGAAGGAAAATGCTTGCGAGTTAACCAACGCTACTGCGATATTTTGGGCTATAGCGAAGTCGAACTTCACGGTTTAACGTTTCAAGATATTACCCATCCCGCCGATTTTACCGCCGATTTGGGGCAGTATTTGCAATTATGGGCGGGGAAAATTTCTATCTATAGCTTGGAAAAACGTTATATTCGCAAAGATGGAATTGCCATCTGGGGGAACAAAACAGTGGCTTTAGTCTATGATTCCCAAGGCCGACCCTGCTACGCTACGGAAATTCTCGAGGACATCAGCGATCGCAAACGAGCAGCAGTAGAATTGCAAAAAGCAAAAGAAGATGCTGAAACTGCCAATCGGGCGAAAAGTCAGTTTCTGGCTAAAATGAGTCACGAACTTCGCACCCCTCTTAATGCCATTATCGGGTTCGCCCAACTCCTCAATCAAGCCGAGAATCTCAGTCACCAACAGCAAAATTATTTAAGTATTATCAATCATAGTGGCGAGCATTTATTGACTTTAATCAATGATGTGCTTTCCATGTCCAAAATTGAAGCCGGACAGATTATCTTTACTGAGAATTGTTTCGATTTCTATTGTCTGCTCGATACTCTTGAAGGAATGCTCCATCTCAAAGCCAAAAATAAAGGGTTAGAGCTTCTTTTTCAAGAGTGTACCGATATTCCCCGTTATATTCGCACCGATGAAAATAAACTGCGCCAAGTTTTAATTAATTTATTAGGTAATGCCATTAAGTTTACCGAACAAGGCAGAGTAATATTACGAGTCTTTTCAATCAACAGCGAAGAAACAGGAAACCAGAAAATCAATGCGTTCTCTTCTTCGGATTCTACCTCGGGCAAGGATTTCCAGCTTCAAGCTCCTTCTCTGAGCAAGGGAGAGGATGCTCGACAGAGCACGCAAAGAAATGATTTCGCACCTCCCTACAAGAATGCAAGCCAGCAATGCCAACAACAAATTCATTTTGAAATTGAAGATACAGGGGTGGGCATTGCTCCCGAGGAAATGAGTCTGCTTTTTCGACCCTTCGAGCAAACTCGAGTTGGACGCAGTTCATCTCAAGGCACCGGTTTGGGTTTGGCGATCTCACAACAATTCGTGCGTTTGCTAGGAGGAGAAATTACGGCAACCAGCACGCCCGATCGCGGTTCCACTTTTAAATTTACCATTCCAGTCAGTTTGGGAAGCGCAACAGATGTTCGTAGTTTATCTTCTGTTTCTCCGATTGTGGGTTTGGCACAAAACGAACCGGAATATCGGATTTTGATTGTGGATGATTCTCCAGACAATCGTCATTTTCTCGCCCGCGTGTTAGAACGATTTGGGTTTAAGGTTGCTGAAGCAGAACACGGCCAAAAAGCGATCGCCCTCTGGGAAAGTTTTCATCCGCATCTCATCTGGATGGATCTGCAAATGCCGGTCATGGATGGTTATGAGGCAACGCGGCAAATTCGTCAAAAAGAGAGAGATAACAAAAATCCTCTTTTATCAATCCAGGCTCAAGAAGGAAGAAAAGAAGAGGCGATAGGCAATCCTCACTCAACAACCCAGCCCGCAATTATTATTGCCCTAACCGCACGAGTTTTTGATGAAGATTGCGCGATCGCACTGGAGGCAGGATGCAATGATTTTGTCTGTAAGCCCTGTCGCATTGATATACTCTTAGAAAAAATGTCTCACTATTTAGGGGTGCGCTATCGTTATGCCACAAAATCCCCTCGAGAACAACCGAATCAAAAGCCAGAGGATAAGATTTTAGCGACAGAACAGTTGCAAGAGTATTTAGCAACGATGTCTCGAGATTGGGTCCATGCGGTGAATGAGGCTGCCATGCAATGCGATCGCACCCTCCTATTGCCCCTAATCGAGAAAATCCCGCCAGAATGCCAACCCCTTGCTCGGACGCTCTCGATTTGGTCAAATGAGTATCGTTTCGATTTAATTATCGCTCTCATTGTCCAAAATTGATATCGCCAAAGTGTCGATCTCATTCCGCGATCGGGGAATAATATTTCTGGCTCTGCGGATCTTGTCAGAAGTCGCGATCGCAACAGCAACGATGGTATTTTGCAAGGGACATTCTCAGAGCAGATCGGGAACTTTTCAACGATTCTCGCGTCCGTCATACTCTGGCCAGAGAAAAAATAGTGAGAAAGCGATTCGACTCGACCCCTAAATTCTCAACTTAACCCTTATTGAAAAACCATTGAAGGAACTATGACACAATATCAACTTCAGCTTAAATCCTCTAATCCAATTGACCCATCTACCCCCTTACAAGTCGATCGCAATTTAACCTCTCCTGTTATCGTCGATTTTGATGGCGATGGTCACTTAGATGCCTTTGTCGGCACCGCTCAAGGCGATATTCTTTATATCAAAGGATTAGCAGGCAAGCAATTTGACAATGCCAATCCTCAAGTTAACCCCTTTGGGTTACAAAAATTAACAGATTTAGCCACCAAACCCGCTAATATTACGGGATCTTTTGGAACCCTGACCACCCCAGCTATAGTCGATATCGATGGCGATGGCGATTTAGATATGTTTGTGGGGGAATACGACGGTTTTGTCTACTTCTTTGCCAACAAAGGAGACAATACTTTTGAAGCTCCCATAGAAAATCCCTTTGGTATTACCCACAGCCGACCGAGTTCATTTTATTATGCCGCTCCCGCTTTCATTGATGGCGATGGCGATGGTTTTGTAGAAACAGCTTATGTGGGAGGTTATAACACCAGTGGAGATTTAGAAAACTTTCTCAAAGTTTATACGAGAAATCCGGGAGAGACTAATTTTCAACAGCAATCGGGAGGCGATTATCCTTTTCAAAATGTCACCGTTCCCAGTGCAAACCCTCAAGGGACAAGAATTACCCCCACTTTAGCGGATTTTGATGGGGATGGCGATTTTGATGTCTTCCTCGGACAAACAGAAATTGCTTCTGGGAAAAATTCAGTTCGCTATTTTCAAAATGAAGGTTCTAATACCACCCCCAATTTTGTCGAACAAAGCGGCGAGGATAATCCTTTTGATGATGTCAATCAACAGTATGCAGGTCAACTCGAACAAGTTAAATTAGACCTTGTTGATTTTGATGGCAATGGCACATTAGAAGCCTTTGCCGGGACGCGAATTCAAAATGGAATTCGGTATTTTGTTCTTGACGAACCCCCTCCCAAACCCGATCCTAAACCTGCCCGACAATATAAACTCGAACCCGATTCGCAAACTCCTTTACTCATTGAAGACAAAGCCCTTATTGCCCCCGTTTTAGTTGATTTTGATAAAGATGGTCAACTCGATCTTTTTGTTGGGACGAATGATAAAAAACTGATTTACTATCGTAATGCTGGCGATCGAACCTTTGAAGATGGTAAGGTCGATCCCTTTAGTATCGATCTTTCTTCAGTACCAGACGGAATTATTAAACCTTCTGTTGTCGATTTGAATGGCGATAACGAGTTAGATGTCATTGTTGGTGATAAAGATGGTAATATTCGCTTCTTTAAAAACGAAGGAAATAATACTTTTGCCGCTCCCGAAATCAATCCCTTTGGCTTGACAAAAGTGGCAGCTTATGGGTCGCCAACTTTTCTCGATGAGAATAATGACGGTAATATTGATTGGGCATTTATTGGGGCAGAAAGTAGCGATTCTGAGATTGATAACTATATCAAAGTTTTCAAAAATAATAACTCATCAGGCGATCCGAGTTTTACTGCCGTTTCTCTCACGGATCATCCCTTTAAGAGTGCCGATCTTATCGTTCCGACGGATTCGACGGTCAGAATCGTTCCGGAATTCATCGATCTTGATAAAGATGGCGATCTTGATGCTTTCCTCGGACAAACCACGATCGATAACAGCGGCAATGGCACAAGCGAAATTCGCTATTTTGAAAATCAAGGAGCGATCGGCGCTCCTGAATTTATCGAAAGGACGGGAAATGATAATCCTTTCCGTAATGTCAATCAAAGTAAAGCAGAGTTTCTCAAATTTGCTTATCCCACATTAGGGGACTTTTTAGAAAATGGCGAACTGGAAACCTTTAGCGGTTCCCAATCTGCCGATGGAGAAAATGGTCTGCGCTATTTAATTCTCCCGCAATCCGAACCCGATTCTAAACCCAAACCCGGAACTGGTTTCGATCCGGATAAATTAATCGTGGAAAGCGGTACAACCTTTAAAATGGGTAAGTCTAATAATGGCAACCGCGTCAAGTTCAAATTGACCAATATTAACATTACACAGATTTCTGAAATTACGGTTTCTTTCCTCGATGGTAGTAATAATGTCAGTTTTTCAGAAGTTCTCTTTTCGACCCTGCCTCAAGGATTTCAACCGCGCGGTTTTGCCTTCGGTCGGCAAAAACTTTTCTTAAAAGTTCAGCCCAATCAACGCTTTAAAATCAATATTCAAACTCTCGATCGCAGCATTATTTCCCAAGAAGCCAATATTGTCGAACTCAACTCCGGTCAATTCCGACTCGAGTTTGCAGGAGGTATTACCATCGAACTCGAGCAGAGTCTGGAAAATCCGCCGCTTGGGGTCGGAAATCTCCAAAAATCCGGTTTAGAAATCATTGATTTGCAAGGGTTGTCGGGCTTGCAAGAAGCGAGTTTTACCCTCACCCGAGAGGCAAACTATACCAACGAGGTTTATTTTTACCGCATTAGCGATGAAAATGGAACCGTTGACGGTCTCGCACCGGATCAAGAAGGATATGCCGAAGCTGCAGTCCGCAACCGCATCGATAACTTGGCATTACGGGTGGGCAATCAATCGGAAAACACGGAAAATGGTGCCTTGAGTGGAGGTTTCCTCTATGCACCCGTCATTATTGTCAAAGGTAGTGCGGATGAATTCTTAAATCAGAATCCCGATAATTTCGCCGGTCAGGATATTCAGGCTTATTTTGTTTTTGGAGCAGCGAATAGCGATCGCACCGATCACATTCGTTTATTGGGCAATAATGTCTTTGGTTTTGAGGATCTCCCCGATGGTGGAGATATGGACTATAACGACATCATTGTCGAAGCCAATTTTGCCTAGCCCATTCATAACGTGACTGATGACTCAAGCGATCGCTTTTCTCGAGCAGGGAACTCGAGAAAAGCGATCGCTTGCAGTCAAACCTCAGGCGATCGGAAACTAGAAAAAAGGAAGACATTCATCCTTCTAAGACTTTCTGCACGCGATCCCAAATACTTTTAAAAGTTTGTTTGAGTTGGCGCTTGGTTTCCCACCGGGTAAAATCCCTTTCATAGTCTTCCCCTTGGGTTTGGAACGTTTTCCACGCACTCAGGGCGATCGCCAAGCCCGCCACTAAAATCGTGTAACGCGACCAACTCATTCCGCCGCCCCCGAGAAGATCGAAGGCAATTAAAAAACCGCTCAAAATCGTATAGGTAATCGACTTTTGGCGAAATCTCTCTTGACGATAGAGATTAAACGCTTGACGTTTGGTTTGCTCGATTTTTTGGTGCAACCACTTTTGCTGCGCTTCTTGTAATGATGCGGGAGAAATGCCTAAATCCAAGGCCATTTCTTGCAATTCCGTTTCAGTCAACTCGCCATTCTCTGTTTCGCGGGCGATCGCAATTTGGAGAATTTGCTGAATCTCTTCCTGTTGATAGGTTTTAGGTTGGGGAGAGTCCGAGACAGTCATGGCAATTCTCGATCGATGATAGGTTTGGAAATCATTATTTTCTTCCATTATGCCGAAATTTGCTGGATAGGGAACATTTCAATTTCACTTGGTGCAGGCAAGGCAATAATGACTAGAGGGAATAACCGAAATAAATCCGAGCAACTCTCTCGATACAATAATAAAAGAGAACATTGGACAATAATTATAAGAAATTTTGACTAGGAGCAATAAAGCATGAATAACAATATTCGCGTCGGCAGTCTATTTGGAATTCCCTTTTTTATCAATCCTTCTTGGTTTTTAGTGCTGGCACTAGGAATGTTCTGGTTTGGGCAGCAGTTTGCCACTATACCTCAATTAAATGGCGTAATGGCAGCGATTTTTGGGCTGATTACTGCTTTACTGCTCTTTGCGTCCGTCTTGGCTCACGAATTGGGACATAGCTTGGCTGCAATCTATCGGGGTATTCGCGTCAAGTCTATTACCCTATTTATTTTTGGGGGTTTGGCACTGTTGGAAAAAGAAGCAGAAACTCCTTGGGAGTCCTTTCTCGTCGCGATCGCGGGACCTTTGGTCAGTTTCCTTCTTTTCGGGATTTTTTCTCTCATCCAGATCGCGATCCCCTTACCTCTTCCTCTGTTTGAATTGTGCTTCATGTTGGCACTGCTCAATCTCATTTTAGGGATTTTCAATCTCATTCCCGGTTTGCCTCTTGATGGCGGAAATATTCTTAAAGCGGCAATTTGGCAAATTACCGGCAATCCGAACAAAGGCTTACTCTACGCCAGTCGCGTCGGTCAAGTTTTTGGCTGGCTGGCGGTGGTTTTAGGAGGTTTAGCGATTTTGGGGATTAGCCAGTATGGGAGTATTTGGACCCTCTTTATCGGCGTTTTCCTCCTGCAAAATGCGCGACGCTCGGCCCAATCTGCCTTGCTTCAAGATAAATTAGAACGTTATACGGCAGAAGATGCGGTCATTCCCGATAGTCCCATCGCCAAACAAGGCTTAAACTTGCGAGAATTTGTGAACAATTATGCGATCGGTAACGAAAAATGGCGCAAATTTTTAGTTACGGATGAGGATGGCAAATTAGTGGGAGATATTGTCCTTGAAGATCTCAAAACCATTGCGACTTCTTTGTGGACGGAAACCCCTTTGCAAACCCTCGTGCGTCCGGTAGAAGAAGCGATGACCATCCGAAGCGATCGCTCTCTATTAGAAGTAGCGAAATTAATTGAAGGCGAGAACATTCAACAATTTACGGTCATTGGTGAAAATGGTGTGGTTTTGGGACTTTTGGAAAAATCTTCCATTGTTAATCTTTTATCAACAAACAATGGATAACGAACGGCGATCTCGTTTTTTCCAGCAGAAAAATGCGATCGCCTACTCCCGAGGGAGTTGTTCCGATCTCCCCTTAGCCAACACAATCAACCTTTGAATAGTTTCCAGTAATTTTTCGCGATCGAAAGGTTTGGTTAAATATTCCGTTGCACCAGCCAAGCGTCCTTGTACCTTATCAAATGCCCCATCTCGCGCCGTCAGCATGATAATGGGTAAAGTTTCAAATTGAGGCAAGCTACGAACAGTGCGACACAACTCCAATCCATCTACCCCCGGCATGGTGACATCAAGAAGCAATAGGTCGATATTTTGATGGTAAATTGCCGATAAAGCGTCAACTGCATTATCGGCAACAATAACGCTGTACTGTTGGTGCAAAGCCTGTTTGATAGATTGTCGCACGATGGGACTATCATCTACCGCTAAGATCGTGGATGTTTGAGGTGCAGTTACGGACATTGTTTAAACTTTTACCTTTGCTCGTGTTTGGTTTTCTTCTTCCCGATCGCTCCAGACCTCCCTCACTCTATATTAAAATAAGGGAAGATTATTTTTATTTTTACATAAACCTTTACTGGTTTTCACGAAAGAATATTAAAAGAAATACTGAACATCAATACCTTGAGAACAGTAGTCTTAAAAATACAGATATTGGGGATTTTGAAGGCAATTAGAGAATTTTGACAGGGAAATTCCGGATCTCCTTTCGTGAATTTTAAAAAATTCCTTAAGAAAAGCTGGCATAATTTTAATTTGTGTTATCAAATTACGCCTCGATCGCGCATAATGAAATTAAGGGATCGATCCACTTTCCTTAATCTTTTGTTTCGTCGGTGTTTTTCTGGGTGCTTGTGATAAGATACTTTTCATTAAAAATACACTTTTTTAGTTTTGTTTAACAAAGTTAGCGATCGAAAACATAACTTAATCTCCAAAAAAATAAAAACCAGCGATTAGAGTTGTCAATGGCAAAAACAATGCAGGAGAGCGAGTGGAAAACCGAGGGAGAGGGTGAAGTATTGCCGCAATTGCGGCAAAAAAGTAAACCTATCGAGCTAACAAATAAGATCTAACCCTTATCGTCTTGGGAGTTTTATAGATGGTTTTTAGTTTCATGAACGTGCAAATTTTAGAAAGTATGGCCGATGCCTTTTTTGTACTGGATCGACAGTGGAGATTTATCTCTCTCAATTCAGTAGCAGAAAAAATATTCGGAAAAAAGAGAAACTTTCTCCTCGATCGCTGCATTTGGGAAGAATTCCCCGACTTGAAAGAGTCAATTTTCGAGCAGGAGTATCGACGAGCGGTCGAGCAACAGATATCCGCACATTTTGAAGCCTTTTTTCCAGTGGGGAAAATTTGGGTCGAAACTCACCTGAGCGCCCATCACGACAGCGTTTCCGTGTGCTTGCGAAATATTTCCGAACGAAAAAGTATTGAAGCGGACTTATTAGAACAATCTCGCTTGGCTCGCTTAGAAGCACAAGTGAGTCGATTTTTAGTTCATACTCATTCCATTCCTGAAAGCCTGCAATATTGTACTGATGCGATCGCGGAAAATCTCGATATCACCGTCGCCGCGATTTGGCTCTATAATTCCCAACGCGATTGCCTCGAGCTGCAAGGCTCGCGTTTGAATCCCGATATCCCGCCAGCCATTCTCAATTCCGAACTCCTGAGCCAACCGGAGCTTGCCCTAGAAGGTTCGATCGTCGGCACGATCGCTCGCAACCGTCAACCTATTTATGATTTAGTCTTTCCGCCTTTTGGCGATACCCTCAGTAAAATCCAGCGAAAACTCGGGGATATTCGCAACGATCCTCTTTTTTGCGATCTAGATGCCCAACGCTCTCCAAGCAGCACGAAATTATACTTTATTGGCTATCCTTTGGTGTTAGAAGAGGAATTAATTGGGGTTTTGGCCGCTTGGAGCGATCGCCCTTTTAGTCATTCCCTGCGCGAAGGCTTAGAAACCCTTGCCGATAATTTAGCCCTCGATATCGATCGCTGCCAAGCTAGAAGCGCCCTTGCCTCCCGTCGAGAAGCCCTTCTCTTTCGTCTGGCCAATCAAATCCGCAATTCCCTCGATCTCGATACAATCCTCGAGACTGCCGTGCGCGAGATTCGCACTCTTTTAAATGTAGACTGCTGCAGTTACCTGTGGTGTTGGGGGAATATCAACCGTTCTCCCAGTTTGAGCGTCAGTCACGAAGCCGAAATCGAAACGTACAAGACTCGAGGTATTCGCACCTGCCCGCCGGAAAAATTAGCCTTCTTAGCTCGGCAGATCGAACAATTAAAAACCATCCGCATTGAAAATGTTTCCCAGCCTCACCTTCCTCACCTTCCTCCCCGAGACCTCGCAGAACTGGTAAACCTGCTCGCGGGCATGAATATTCAGTCCTTACTATTGATCCCATTAAAAACCCGTTCCGGCCATCTCGGCGCGATCGCTTGTTCTCAAGAACAACAAGTTCGTCCGTGGAGCGACTCTGAAGTAGAACTTTTACGGGGAGTCGTGGATCAGTTGGCACTGGCGATCGACCAAGCCGAACTATTTGCTCAAACTCGCGCCACAGCTTTAGCAGCTCAAACTCAGGCACGAGAACTCGAACTTACCCTCGGGGAACTCAAACACACGCAAACCCAATTGATTCAAACTGAAAAAATGTCGAGTTTAGGGCAGATGATTGCGGGAATTGCCCACGAAATTAACAATCCTGTCAACTTTATTTCCGGAAACCTCAGCTATACCAGCGATTACGTTAACGACTTTCTCGAATTGATCTCGCTCTATCAGAAAAATTACCCTTATCCGAGTGAAGATATTCGCGAATTTTCAGAAGAAATCGATCTTGCTTTTATTTTAGAAGACTTGCCGAAAACCCTGTCATCTATGCAAATTGGTGCAGAGCGCATTCGTAAAATTGTTCTCTCGTTAAAGAACTTCTCTCGACTCGATCAAGCTGAAATGAAAGCTGTAGATATTCACGAAGGAATTGATAATACGCTGCTCATCTTACAACATCGTTTAAAAGCTAAAGGAAGTCGCCCCGAGATTCAAGTGAACAAACAATATGGAGATTTACCCAAAGTTGCCTGTTATGCCGGGCAATTAAATCAAGTATTTATGAATATTCTCAGCAATGGGATCGATGCGCTTTTAGAAGCTCCTGCTCCTCATTGTTTAACCATTACAACGGAATGGGACAAACGAGAAGCCGTCAACCAACAGGTACTCATTCGGATTCAAGATAATGGCTCGGGCATGGATGAAAAAACCCGATCGCATATTTTCGATCCCTTCTTTACGACGAAACCCGTCGGCAAAGGAACAGGTTTGGGTTTAGCCATCAGTTATGAAATTATTGTCGAAAAACATCGCGGTCAAATCTCCTGTCATTCCACGAGAGAAGAAGGAACAGAATTTCGTATTGCAATTCCTATCGTTCAGCCCGAAAAGAAAGGCTGAACCTCCTCTGCTCCCAGTTTACCGGCGATCGCGAGGTCGGAGCGCTACGAGACGACAACCACAAGCAGATGTTCGGAAAATGCAAAAATCCGTAATATGGTAAAGAGGAAATTTGTAGATTCCATTTCCCCTTCTCTGGCAAAACAGTTATGTCCCGACGCTACTGGCTCGATCTCGTTGAATATTTGTTTCTCGCTGGCTCTGCGATCGGTACGATCGCGGCGATCGCGACCCAACAAGTCGCCTATGCTGCCGTCCCTTTAACCTTGACGGTGGGGTTAAATATGGATAACCGACGGCGCATTCATCGTTTATCCCAACAGCAGCAACTCACGGGAGCAAACCATTTCAATCAACTGATCGAGCCGTTAGAAGAACAATTGGCAGAGCTTGAAGCCTTAACGCGATCGACCCAAAGCCAAGCTCAAGACAATACCTCTAAATTTAAAGAAACGATCGCAGAATTCCATAAAAGTCTCAATCCTCTCAAAGCGCAAGTGGAACGCTTGAGAGTCCAATTTCAGCAAATTGATACCCGTACTCAACAACAGATGCGGGAGCTAAAAGAAGCGCAACAACAAAGCACGGAAACGGCTTTCGAGCAAATTGATAATTACTTTGAACGCATTAAGGGACATTTGGGAGACTTGGAAATGATGGCGGGGAAAACCGAACCGGAAACCCTGACTCAAATTGGCGAATTGCAAACAACCGTCGCTCAATTTCGCGAGTCTATCGAGCCGTTGAAAGGACAAGTTGCAGACATTGACAAGCGTATTGCCAATCTCAACCCTCAAACCGAACAAGAAATCCTACAGTTGCGACAACTCGTACAGCAATATAATGAGACCGCTCGTTCTCAGGCTTATCAACTTGTCGAACCCCTCAAAGTTCAGATCGAGCAGGTGAAATCCTTGGCCAAGGAAACCGATCCGAAAATCGAGAGACAGCTTGAAGATTTAAAAACAGCGATCGCGCGTTTTAAAGAATCTCGTCCCCCGGCTCCCGTGGTTGTTCCCTCGAAGCCTAAATCTAGCCCCATCGCAGCTATGCCGGGATCGATGACCTTGAAAGATTCTTCCCAGCCCTATCAGTGGCAGTGCCTGCACACCCTAGCGGGACATCGAAGCGGGGTCAATGCCGTGGCGATCGGTCGTAACGGTCAAATTCTGGCCAGTGGTAGCGATGATAACACCATCATGCTGTGGCAATTGGCCACGGGTCAAGAAATCCGCACCCTCGGACAACCCGAAAGAAATGGGTTTATGGGGATTAAAACCATTGCGATCGCGCCGGACGGTCAAGTGATGGCCAGTGGAGGGGCCGATAAAACGATTAAGCTCTGGCAATTAGCAACGGGTCGAGAAACGGGTTCCCTCTCAGGTCATTCGGGAGCCGTTAAAGCGATCGCGTTTAGTCCAGATGGACAGTTTCTTTTTAGCGGTGCCGACGACAAAACCGTGAAAATTTGGCAGTTAGCCACGCGCCAAGCTATTTTAACCCTGCGCGGACATTCCGATTGGTTTACGGGAGTCAAGAGTCTTGCTGTCAGTCCAACTGGAGAAATGCTGGCGAGTGGGAGCGATGATAAAACCATTAAGTTTTGGCAGTTACCCACCGGAGAAAACGTGCATACCGCGATCGGACATCATGGCAGCATTCGGACGTTGGTGTTTTCTCCCGACGGACAAACTTTAATCAGTGGGGGAGAAGATGGGACGATCGCGCGTTGGAATGTGGAAACTGGGCGATCGCTGACCACATTTCGCGCTCATTCTGGCGGTGTTTACAGTCTGGCTGTCAGTCCCAATGGGAAATTATTAGCGAGTGGGGGTTGGGATGGTGCGATCGCCCTTTGGAATTTAGAGACGGGTAAGGAATTGCTGGAATTGCGAGGACATTCGGCAGCCGTGACCTCCCTCGAATTCGCTCGCGAAGGTTATGGCAATGGCATGAAAGGATTAATTTTGGTGAGTGGAAGTAGCGATGACACTCTGCGAATTTGGCGATCGGAATGAGATGCTGGGTCATTGACAAAGCAGCGATCGCCCTCTCTATCAATAATTTGAGGGCAACTCGAGCAGAGGTACGGTAAATGTAACCGTAGAACCTAAATTTTCACCCATGCTGAAAAAGTCAATTTTGCCCCCCATGAGTTCGACGAGGGTTTGAGAAATTGATAATCCCAAGCCTGTTCCTCCATAAGACTTAGTGCGTCCACCACTCACTTGAGCAAACTTTTGAAACAAAGTATGTTGTTTATCTAAAGGAACGCCAATTCCAGTATCGGCAACTCGAACCCTAAGCATTCCGGGGCACTCGCGTTGGTTAATGGAAACTTTCTTTCGGGTAATATCAACATCAATAGTTACGCCGCCCTCGTGGGTAAATTTAATTGCATTACCCACTAAATTCAAAAGAACTTGTAAGAGACGTTGATGGCTGCCGTAAAGAAAAATAGATTCTTGGGTCGAAGGATGTTGAATTTCAAAACTTAATCCTTGTTTTTCTGCTAAAGGTCTTATTTTCTTTTCTAAATTGATAAATACCTCATTGAGAGAAACTTTATCAAAATTTATCTCCATTTTTCCCGCTTCAATTCTCGCCAGATCGAGAACGTCGTTAATGAGATTGAGTAAATGTAAAGCCGATTTATGAGCCTGCTCAACAAATTCTCGTTCTTCTTCTGGATCGTCTGCCATATCATCCAAAATAAATTTGAGAAAGTTAATAATTCCGTTCAGAGGCGTTCTTAATTCGTGGGAAGTTCCGGCCAGAAATTCACTTTTGAGACGAGAGGCTTCGGCAGCTTCTTCGCTCGCTTGTTTGGCTTGTTTATAAAGTTTGGCATGGGCGATCGCAATACCGAGGAGATCGGCAACTTCGCGCATGAGTTCGATTTCAACATCATTCCAGTGGCGATAGCGATCGCATTGTTGCAAGCAGATCAAAGCACTGCGTTGATTTTGATAGAAGGCAGAGACGACTAAAACCGATTTTTGCTCGAAGGGTGCGGCTTCAAGATAATTGACTGCGATCGGTTCGTCTGTTTCTAGCGCTTGTTGTAAATAAGACTCTCGGCGAGTATTTAACCGTTCTCCTAACAGAGATTTAAAAGGTTCGTGGTGATACTCCGTTTCTACTTTTAAGGTTTTCGCATTGGGATCGCAAGCAATCATCAAAACACGAGAGACTTCAAGTTCCCTGCCTAATGTGTCGGCAGTTTCTTGCCAAATGGTTTTTGCGTCTAATGTGATTCTCAGGGTGCGAGAAATTTGCGAGAGTAAATTCTGATAAGGATTACGGTGAATATTATGGGCAACTTGGCTAATAAATTCTTGATAATGATCTTCTGATATATTCTGTGCTGCTGTTTGTTTCGGTTGCAGGGACTTGACGATCTCATTTTTGTCAAGAGAAGAACCGATCGCTAAAACTGAAGTAATGGGGGCGTCTGATTTTAAAATTGGCGCGATCGCCAGTTCAAAAGGAAAGACTTCTTCTTTCCAGACAAAAAAACAGTAAAAATTTTCGGGTCTTCTCTTTTCCATCACCCGCAACAAAGTTTCCCGATAGCGTTCTGCACTACTGGGAGTAAAAACATCTTGCCAGTGACGACCAACGATTTGTTTGGGGTCTAGATCGTATTTGAGAGCGGATTTCCAGTAAAAAGAAAGATATTGACCGGCAATATCTTGAGTAAAAATTAATTCCGCTCCTAGATTTTGCCAATTTGTCGAATGGATTGATGCCGCAGCAGCGTTCATTTCAATAGATTCCATAGCAGATCGAATCCCATAGCAGATCGCAAGTTTTGAGCGTAACTCTATTTCTCTAATCGTTCCATTCTCCTCGTGGGGGAACGGGAGGATTGCGTCTAAAGGTGCGGGTTAATTCATCATCTTGTTCTCGTTCGCCTCTCAACCATTGTTTTATCGCCGTTTCAATAATACGACTGGGATCGTTACTCAAGTGTTTGAGTTGATCCAATAGATCTGAATCGAGACGGATGGAAACTTCAACTTTCTCAGCCAAGCGCTGAGAAGGGGTTGCATTTTCACTCATGGTGCGTTCCTTATGCCTGTTTGAATATTTTTGCAGTCTATTATTATATTACCCGATCGCCGAAAATAAGCCCGATCGCCAAAAGCCGGAAATCTGTAACGGAATCTCAACTCGGCGATCGCCTTTCGTGTTTTTTTGCTGCCTTTGCTCGCTAAATCTTGTCTTCTCTGGTTAAATGAGCTTTTTAATATTTCCAAAAGCACGATAAAACCCACCTCGAGAAGATTCTCGAACTTCATCGATCGCATAACGCGCTCCTTCAATGCGAATTTCTTTGGGAAATTGAACGTTAAGCTCTCGATTGTATCCTTCCGAAACCACGCGAATGCGAAGTTTTCCTTGAATTTTAACGCATTCCACAATGACTCCTTGACTGATATCACTGGTTGTTTCTAAGGTATTAGATGCGACTGCTGTGGGGATATTTGTCGGTGCTTTAATATTGACCAATTCTGGTAGCGTTCCGATTTTAGCAGCTTCAATTGCAGTCTCATTCGCATCAATGCAAGCTAAAGAACCATCGGTGGTAACAATATAGAGATAAGCATTGAGAAACTGCATGGAAAATGCCGATCCGCAACCTGTTCCCAATTTCCAGAGACGCTCTCCCAATTCATTAAAACAGTAAATCGAAGATTGATTATCGGCAGCAAAAATATATTTTCCTTCCTCAGCCGTCGCACAGGAATAAACGGGAGCATCGCATTGATAAATTTTCTCAATTTCGCCTTTTTTCGCGATCGCAAACACTTGATTGCGTGCGGTACTGGCATATATTTTTCCTTCTTCCTGCCAACCAAATAAAACTGCTCCATTGGTTGGCAAATCCCAAATTAATTTCCCATCTTCCCAATCGTACATGGTTACGCCATGACTGTGACCGTGATAAAGGCCAATTTCGTCGCAACGAATCATCCAGCCGTGATTTCCTTGGCTTTTTCGCATCCATTGGGATTCATCTTCACGATCGATCGAGATCGCTTGTCCATCGGCATCAGAAACCCCTAAAATTCCATCTTTAATATCCAACCAAAAAATATCGACATCGGAAGCAATTTCATAAGCAACGCGAGGAATTTTTCCTGTGAGATCGTAGACTTTCCCATTATCACAACCCGCATACAACCAATCATCATCGGCAACGATACATTTTACACCATCAGGAAGAGTCAATTGTTGGAGAACTTCTCCGGTGGGTGTCAGAGAAAAAATGCAACCTTTTTGATTGCCTAACCAACAGCGATTCTCATCAATAAAAATACCAAAAGCAGAAGAACCCGAGGCAAATTTCCAAATAACGGGAGCAGTTTTGGCAGTCGAGCGGGTACTGTTTATTTCTCTGCGCGTAACAGGGCGTTTTTTCCGTACTCCCATCACAGCATTTTCGTAACCTTTGCGACGTTTTTCGCGAATTTTCTTCTCAATGTCAGCTTTGGCTTTTTCGGGAGTAGAGTAGGTTTTAGTTTGGGTGCGTCCGCGATCGCCAATACGTCCGTAGCGAATGGTAACTTCTGTCCCGTTAACAATAGCTTCGTAAAACTTATGAGATCCGTTCCCTTCTTCGGACAGTTCGAGATAGGTTCTTTCTTCTGCCACGAGCGCCTCCAATTTAACTCTCTTGATTATAATAGGGCAAGTTTCTGTTTAAGAGATTTTAAAGATTTGCAAAAATAGTCCATCTGACTTTTTCTTCTGGTAAAATACTATCAATTTTGCGATCGTCTGCCTAAGGAGTACAAGAGATCGTCTTCAGCATGGTAAGCGAGAAAAATTATTATTGCAATCTGATGACTAATATTTTACATGGAACTTGGATTCCAGACAATACCAATGATTTTGTGCGACCGGGTGCATTTTACCTATGGATAGAAACAGATGAAATTAACGAAGAACATTCCTCCAATCTTTATCCTTTTCATTTACATCGAGGTACATTAGCTGTTTTTCTCGAGGAAGAATTAGGTATTGCAATTGAACTGAAGGAGCTAACAGAAAAGATTGTATCTCAATATTTTTTACTTCCGACTTGCGAAAATATGCCGCTTCCTTCTTGGGAACTTTCTCGTTATTTAGAGACGGAACTTCCAGAAGATTTTGATTTCCAATTCTGGACACTTAGCTGTTATCGCGTGAGTACAAATATCAAACTCGGATCGTATAATTATGCGACCGTTAATAATATTATTAAACTTTTAAACGATCTCCATTTTCTCGCCACCTACAACTCCGACAATCTCCAATTAGGAGCAGACTTATTATTCTGGTATGGTTACACTCGCGTTCTCAGAGAGATTATTTTTAAAGATGAATATATTCCGGCCCTAAAATATCAGAAAATTGCCTATAAACAAGGCAAAAAAAGGAAGAAAACCAAGCTTTTTGAAATTTATCCCGGTTGGGAAATTGTTTCCGATCGCTATGAAACTGCCTTACAAAAATATGCTGAAGTCATGCCTCTGGCTTGTGCTTCTGGATTTAATACTCTCCACGATAAACCGCAATTCTACAACCCAGAAACTTTATTGCGTCATTTTAGTGAAAACTTGCTCGTTGACATTCTCGTACATACCCCTAAAACCGCACAATTCGATCGCAAAATTGCCGGGACGATCTTAGAAAAATGCTGCGATCGCATTGATTCCCCCAGTTCAACAGAACGATCGTTAGAAGAATATCAACAGTGGCAAAACTGGCGACAGAAAATCGATCGCTCTCAAAATTCAATCTCTTTTATTCTCTATTTTCAACTTATCTCTCCTGACGTTTCCGAGCAAGCATGGTTTCTCGAATTTCTCATCTCCCCTAAAAACGATCCTTCTCTTAAGCTCACTGTGCTGGATTATTGGCGCATGGGAAAAGAACAAAAGAATCAAGTTCAAAAACAAATGGGAAGCGACTTTGAAGCCAATTTACTCTTAAATCTTGGCTATGCGGCGCGAATTTATCCCAAACTCTGGGAAGGAATGGATAGCGATCGCCCGACGGGAGTATTATTACATTTGGAAGAAGCTTATGATTTCCTCAAAGAAACAGCATGGGTGTTAGAAGATGCGGGATATAAAGTCATTATCCCTTCTTGGTGGAGTCCTACAGGTCGCCGTCGTGCTAAAGTGCGCCTAAAAGCCTCAAAAAAAGGGAAATCTGTTAAAGGTACAGGAAAGAGTTATTTTAACCTCGATACTTTGATTACCTATCAATACGAACTGGCGATCGGAAATGAACAAATTACACTGCAAGAATGGGAAGATTTGGTGAATGCGAAACAGTCCTTAGTTCAGTTTCGCGGAGAATGGGTCGAACTCGATATCACCAAAATGAAACAGATGTTAGACTTTTGGCAAAAACAAGGACAAGAAAATGCAGAAATGTCCTTAATGGAATTAATGCAACGGGAAGCAGAAGAAGATGAAGGATTAGAAATAGAACGCGATGATTCTCTCGATGAAATGTGGGCAAAACTCCACGATCGCACTCGTCTTTCTCCCGTGGAAGAATTGCCTCAATTTTCAGGAACGTTACGAGAATATCAAAAGCGAGGGGTTGCTTGGTTAGACTATTTGGAAAAATTGGGTTTGAATGGTTGTTTGGCTGATGATATGGGACTGGGAAAAACCGTACAGGTGATTGCACGATTAGTACAAGAGAGAAATGAGGAAGAAGAAGTATTCCCCACGCTTTTAATCGCACCGACTTCGGTGTTAGGGAATTGGCAAAAGGAAATTGCTAAATTTTCCCCTCATCTTTCCAGCATCGTTCATCATGGTAGCGATCGCACTGGTGAAACGAAAGCATTTAAACAAGAATGCCAAAATAAAGATGTTGTGATTACCTCTTATACTTTAGTTCGCAAAGATACTAAATTATTCAATGCTTTAAATTGGCATCGTATTGTTTTAGATGAGGCCCAAAACATTAAGAATCCCAAAACGGCTCAAACTAAAGCTATTTTGAAACTCAAATCTCGCCATCGCTTGGCATTAACGGGAACGCCAGTAGAAAATCGATTATTAGATTTATGGTCGATTTTTAATTTTCTCAATCCCGGTTACTTGGGCAAACAAGCACAGTTTCGCAAGGCATTCGAACTCCCCGTCCAAAAAGATAATGACCTTGTTAAAACAGTCACATTAAAGCGTTTGGTAGAGCCTTTTATTTTACGACGAGTGAAAACAGATAAGTCTATTATTAAGGATCTCCCCGATAAAATTGAACAGAAAGTCTATTGCAATTTAACCAAAGAACAAGCCTCCCTTTATGAAGCTGTCGTGAAAGATGTTGCTGAGAAATTAGAAGCAGCAGAAGGAATGCAGCGCAAAGGATTAATGTTAGCCACGTTAATGAAATTAAAACAAATTTGCAACCATCCAAGGCAATTTTTACAAGATGAAAGCGAATTCAGTCCCGATCGCTCCCATAAACTTTCTCGTTTACAGGAGATGATTGAAGAAGTTATTGCAGAACAAGAAAGTACGTTAGTTTTTACGCAATTCCGCGAGATTGGTGATGCTTTAGAATACCGCTTGCGTCATAATTGTCACTACAATACTTATTATATTCACGGTGGAACGAGTCGTCAGAAACGAGAAAATGCGATCGCAGATTTTCAAGACCCCGATACTCCGCCTTCTATCTTCGTACTTTCCTTAAAAGCGGCTGGCGTTGGTATTACTTTAACCAAAGCCAATCACGTTTTTCACTTCGATCGCTGGTGGAATCCTGCCGTCGAAGACCAAGCGACCGATCGCGCTTTTCGTATCGGTCAAAATAAAAATGTTTTTGTGCATAAATACGTCACTTTAGGGACATTAGAAGAACGTATCGACCAAATGATTGAAGATAAAAAGAAACTTTCCGCTTCAATTGTCGGCTCGGATGAATCTTGGCTAACAGAATTAGATAATCGCAGTTTTAAAGAATTAATTGCTTTAAATCGCACGACAATTTTGTAAACTTAAGGTACAATTTAATAAAGATTCAAGAACCTCAAACTCGAATCAAACCCGAAGAAGAAACATGGCTGAATTTAGTAAAACTTGGTGGGGAAACAAATTTATTGCCGCGATCGCATCGTTTACCGATGAAGCTCGCTTGGCACGAGGAAGATCCTATGCGAGAGGCGGAAAAATCCTTAAATTCTCTGCGAACAAAGGTAAGATTACAGCAACGATTCGAGGATCGGTGAATCCTTATTTTGGCGTTTACAAAGAACCTCAATATCATACAGAAATTGAACTGAAGGCGATCGCAAAAAAGGATTGGTCAAAGATTATCCAAAAACTTTCGACGAATGCCAGTTTTGTCTCTAAAGTACTCCTCAATGAAGTCCCTGAAAATATTGAAGACAGTTTTCGAGCAGTCAATAAACGTTTTTTACCCTATGATAGTCGCGATATGGAGACGAATTGTGATTGTCCCGATTGGTCGAATCCTTGTAAGCATATTGCCGGATTATGTTATCGTTTTGCCGCAGAACTCGATAACGATCCTTTTTTACTGTTTGAATTGCGCGGACTGACGCGAGAGGAACTCAAAAAAGAACTCGCAAAAACACCTTTAGGGAAAGCCTTAGTTGCAGGTTTGGGAAGTGAAAAACTTGAACCCATTTCTGTTTCTTCCTATTACACTCAACTGGAAATCACTCATACTGAGGTAATGAGCCTAAAAGAATTTTGGTTGGGAAAACAACATTTTCCCGAGATTTACCCTCAGAACCAAAGAAGCAGCATTCCAGCAATTTTAATCAAAAAACAAGGAGATTTTCCTCCTTTTTGGTACGAAGATCGTTCATTTATTGAAGTGATGGAAGAATTGTACGAACGAGTGAAAACGAAAAATAAGGATATCCTTTGAGCGATCGTTGGTGAGTTTTTACAATCTTATATAGAAGGCGATCGCATTTCAAGATCCATAATAATAAATAGGGTAGTTATTAATGAACTACCCTATAAAATTTAGCTGGTTATTTTGCGAATAAAACTAACGCCATCCTCCAGAAGATTGACCCGGCCAGTATGGCTGTGGCGGAGTGACCACAGGAGGTTGAGGCGGTACAATAGGCGGTCGTCCCGGTACGACATAGGGTTGCTGTCCGGGTCCCACAACAGGAGGCTGAGGCGGCATAACCACAGGAGGTTGAGGTGGTACAATAGGCGGTCGTCCCGGTACGACATAGGGTTGCTGTCCGGGTCCCACAA
>NZ_JCAMRX010000034.1:43947-45953 GCF_059821285.1 Spirulina sp. LEGE 11439 | reverse complement strand
CAGGAGGCTGAGGCGGAATCACATAAGGTTGCTGTCCCGGAATCACATAAGGTTGCTGTCCGAAACCGTACCCACAAGGAAAGCCTCCCCAAGCAAAGATCGGTGGAAGCGGCATGACAAAACATTGCTGCATAACAGGCTGCACGGGTGTTGGAGGTGCGATCGGTTGAGGTGGAGGGGGATCGACGACGACTGGAGGTGCGATCGGTTGAGGTGGAGGGGGATCGACGATGACTGGAGGTGCGATCGGTTCAACGGGAGGTTTAATAATAGTTACGGGGGGATCGATTATCTCCGGTGGAGGGGGATCGATTATTGGTCGAGGAGGATCGATGGTCGGTTGGGGAGGCTTAATTGGTGCGAGTATAGTGGTGTTACTGGCAACAGAAATATCTTGTAGATCGTTAGGATTTGCTCCTGGGATGCGTTCTTGGGTATAGGTGAATGTTAAGGTCGTGTAACGTTGAGTACCCGATAATTGCAATAAACCCAATCCAACATCTGTTCCAAACTTTGTATCAGGCTCGGGAGGAGATGGACAAAATTCTTGCTGCCCGTTCTCATTTCGTCCCGAAACAGTTTGTTTGTCAACGTCTAAGAAAACTTTGGCATTATGTTGACCCATCATGCCGAGAGCAGGTAATTTTCCGCTATTTAATACTTTCCAATCGCTTAAATTGATGTCTGCTCCATCTAAAGTTGTTCCTGATATTTTAATGGAGGTATAAGCACATTTACTGCCATTAAAAAATCTTGACAAAGCAATAAAAGTATCTCCACAGGTTGCGCCATCACTCAGATTCGAGCCGATCTCAGAGGCTTTATAGTTCGTAAAGTCGAGGGTAATCGAAAAACTATTTTTCGATCCCATCGCAACAAGTCTGGGCATAACAGAGGTAATGCTCTGAACTTTACCCGTCAGCCCAAATTCATCGTCGATTTCTCCCGATAAAAAGTCATCATCTTTAATGACAATATCCCCATCGGGACGCTTTTTCCAAGCCCGGTCATCAAAGTCTACTTGCTTGAAGGTAACGCCGATCGCACCGCCCAAACCATCGGCAACTTGTGCGGTGTTCCCGAATCCGGGATAGTTATAGTCTGAAGTGTTCCAGAATGTTAGATTTTTCACGCTAGGTTATTCCTCGCAAAACAAAAACTGCAAAAATTGATTGCAAACGGCGATCGCATCTATAAAAAGGTGGGTCGGGACAATTAAGGCCATCCCCACCTTGTATGTTTGTCGCGATCGACAGATTAACGCCATTTTAAAGCTGGGGCAACAGGTTGAGTAACGGGCTGATTGGTAGCGACCAACTGACAGTAAAGCTCAGCACTATTGACCTGATTTTCAACCGTCGCCAACTGTTTGATAACTTGACCGTTTTGGAAGAATCCTAAAACATTGAGAACATAAGATATGCCGCCAATGGTAATTGTTGTCGTGGATTGTCCGTTGAGAATGTAGACATAATCCGGCGCGTTATCATTTCCACCGGTATTCGGTGTTTCATAATGACCGAAGTTAATATCGACTTCGACGTTCTGGCCATTAATTCCTAGGGTTAATTTTAAGATCGCCGAACGAATGGTGTAGAGGTAGATCGGGTAATTGTAATGGGTGAATGTGCCGATCGCAAAGGCGGAACCATCCAAGCGACAAGAAAGCGAACTCGCACCAGCAAAATGATAACCGCTTTGGAAATTACCGGGATAGGTCAATCCCCAACTCACTAGATTTGTCCCTAATCCTTGAACCGCACTGGCTCCGGCTACTTCTTCAATGACACTCGACCAAACCCCGGAAATGGTAATAGTAACTGTCGTCGGTTGGGGTGTTGGATAACCCGTTCCCGGATAACCCGTTCCCGGATAGCCCGTTCCCGGATAGCCTGTTCCCGGATAGCCTGTTCCCGGATAGCCCGTTCCCGGATAGCCCGTTCCCGGATAGCCCGTTCCCGGATAGCCCGTTCCCGGATAGCCTGTTCCCGGATAGCCTGTTCCCG
>NZ_JCAMRX010000034.1:0-43847 GCF_059821285.1 Spirulina sp. LEGE 11439 | reverse complement strand
CCGGATAGCCCGTTCCCGGATAGCCTGTTCCCGGATAGCCTGTTCCCGGATAGCCTGTTCCCGGATAGCCAATTCCTATGGGATAAGGACAAGGGTAAGGAATAAATATTGGTTGAACGGGAAGGACACAGCAAGGCTGCGGTACAACAGGAGGCTTAACAATTGGCGGCTCGATTGGCGGTTCGGGGACGGGAATTTCAACTAATTTACCAAAGAGTTGAGCGCTATTTTCCCGTGCTTCTTGAGTGCTAAATCGAGTGACTCGTTTACCATTTTGGAGAAACCCCGTGACTGAAAGTTCGTATTGTTTGCCCCCAATTGTAATAATTGCTTTGGGTGGAATTGAAGAGATTTCAACAATATCATTGACAGCACCGCCAATATTGGGGGTTTCGGTATGCTTGAAGAGAAAATTGTATGTTTTCTGTATTCCTCCTTCAATCTCTAGCGTTAACGGAAGTTTCACCTCACGAATACTATAAGCATTTGTGATCGTGAAATTGAAATGAGTAAACGTTCCGAGTAAGAATTCAGTTCCGTCCAACGGAACCTCAACAGAAGGAACGCCTTCAAAACGGTAAGAACTTTGTTTGTTGGCTCGATTGGCGATAATTCCCCAAAAAATTTGGTTCGTACCAACACCTGTCAATCTCCCAGCAGAGGGATTACCTTTACTTTTTACATCCGTCCAAATACCAGATGTTCTTGCTGTTACCACAAACTTTGCTCCTCTACAAATGAACTTGTTATCGACTTCTCCAGAAATTCGAGTTGAGGCACGGCATTGGTAGGGTTTTACTCTAGCGCTTGGAGATGTCTAAGGTTTACCACGCCTAATAGTATTGCGATCGCACCCTCCTCTTTCAGCACAGATTGAGTGCCTCATCTTTTGTAACTCGATCTACTCCCAATTGGAAACAATCAATACCTTTTGTTACCAAAAATTAATATTATCAATGCGATCGCTATGACGAAGAACAAAAATTGCGATCGCTTTAATAACACTTAAATTGTTTTTCTCTGCAACGATCTTTCGATATTACCAATAATAACTACCGATCGAGTCTTTTTGAAAACAAAAATACTCCCCAAAAGTTTAACTATTGAGACTATGTATATTACGAGAAAATTGCACAACATGAACATTTATAAACTGCAATTGACATTTTGCGAGAAAAAGAGCTTATTAGAAGCAGCTTTGCTCCAGATATTGATCTATCTTTGGTCAAGTTTATAAATCTCCAATAAGGCATGAAAGATTTTTAATTAAAATCAACTCTTTCATGTTTCGAGATCTTAGTATCTTACTTAAAAAGTTTCTTTTTCAGCAATCAAGAGACAAACTTGATATTCAGTCATGCTGGAGTAAACATATAATTGATAGGAGGAAATGAATGAGTTTTGAACCAATTACCCAAGGGGGAAAACTTGTCCTAGAAAATACGATAACCGTTTTTGTTTCTCCTGATGGTTCTGATGACACGGGTTTGGGGACAAAATCCGATCCTTTTGCGACTCCTGATTTTGCTGTTGTTTGGGCAAATTTGAATTGCGAGTTTGGAGAACAGCAAGATCTGCTCGTGCAGGTTGCGCCGGGGACGTATGATGCCGTACAAATTTACGGTCACAGTGCCAGACAAGTCTACATTGTCGGAGATCCGTATAATCCCGGAAAAGTCAAATTTAAAGTGATGCGCGAGGAAGCAGAATTTGCCCTCTCTGTCGCTTATTACTCCCAAATCAATATTGCCGGTGTCGATATTGCTTCTGCTCTTGCGACAGGCTTTTCTAATTTAACCCTTGCTGATTGTTGGTTGAATCCTGCCGAGTCGGGCAACGATCAATTATTAGCAGCCTGCGATCACAGTACAATCGATTTTGAAACGGGAACCGTGAAAGCTGGGGAAATTCTTGGCGAAGATGGAGGACAAGGAACTTGTTACGATTGCGAACTACACTCCCATATCCAAGTCGGTACGGTGGATTATGAGGCAACTGTTGAGTGCGATACCTTTTGCGATGCGCGGTTTTGCTCGAGTATTTTTCTCTATGACGACCCGCAAACCAAAGGGAATATTAAAGCCTATCGCGCGGCTCGAGCGGTGACTCAAAGTATTGTCTGCGATTCCGATTACTTGCCTCAAGGAGAAGTTCCGAATTTGGCAAGCTCCGGGGGAGTCATCGACAATTTGGTCGATTCCGAACTCACAGAAGAATAATATCAATTCTCAATTGCGAATTGATAAGAAAAACATTGACTGATCATTGGGAAACAATCAAACATATAGGAGGTTAAAAATGGGTAGACGCAGATGCTGTCGAAGAAGACGGCGACGGTGTGGAAATCCTTGCGGGTATCGGATCAATTATTGTCGGCCTCGGAGTTGTCGCCGTCCTCCTTGCAAACCTTGTCCCCCACCTTGGAATCCTTGTAAGCCAGTCTGTTGGCGGCCTCGTCCTTGCTGGCCGACTGAGGGGTATGGGTATGGCGGCAATGCTGTCGTGTATTACTAGTCAAGGCGTTCGGGCAAGTTGTTATCACTTGTCCGAATTTACCAAATTTTTCGATATCTTTTGTGTATAAGGAGTCTCTAATTCTCGATATTTTTCCTCTAACCAATTGTACCACATTTCTAGCCCTTCTCCTGTCGTGGAAGAAACTTGAAAAATTGTTACATTGGGATTGACTTGACGGGCATAATTAATACATTTTTCGACATCAAACTGCACGTAAGGTAAGAGATCGATTTTGGTTAAAATTATCACATCGCTAACGCGGAACATATAGGGATATTTAATGGGTTTATCTTCCCCTTCTGTTACGGAAAGAATGGCAA
The DNA here is from genome assembly GCF_059821285.1 of Spirulina sp. LEGE 11439. NCBI lineage: Bacteria > Bacillati > Cyanobacteriota > Cyanophyceae > Spirulinales > Spirulinaceae > Spirulina > Spirulina sp. LEGE 11439. Next base: position 41,010 of record NZ_JCAMRX010000034.1, on the reverse strand, counting down.
CTTTTGCCGCTTCTCCTAAGTCAAATAATGCCGGACAAACCAAGTTACCGACATTTTCAATGGCGACAAGAGAATGAAAAGGAGGATCGAGTTCCTCGCAACCTTTTTCGATCATTTTAGCTTCGAGATGACAGCCTTGACCGGTATTAATTTGAATGGCTTTACATCCCGTTTCTCGAATGCGATCGGCATCATGAATTGTTGCTTGATCGCCTTCAATGACGCTAATGGGGATTTTTGTTTTCAGGTCATTAATGGTGCGAGTCAAAAGAGTTGTTTTCCCCGAACCGGGAGAACTGACAAAATTGAGAGCGAGAATTTTACGACCTTTAAACCAAGCACGATTTTGTGCGGCAATTTGATTGTTTTTTCCTAAAATTTCTTGCTCTAAACTAATTGTTGTTCCATGAACTCGGGCGTGAATCTTCGAGGTATTGTTTTCCGGGTGATGATGGCTAGATAAAGCGCGATCGTGAGAATGTTTAATTACTGTTCCGTCAGGTAAAATATGCTCGTGTTGATGACCGAGTGTTTTGTTTTCTCTGGTATCAAGATTGGTTAGGGTAATATTTGAGTTGTCAGAACAACCGCAAGTTACACACATAATTCTGCCTCCAATTCAATTTCTTTGATTTTTAATTCTTGTCCTCGAACAATATCGAGATGAATGCTGTTACAATGAGAACAAATTCCAAAGGGTTCATCGAGCGGAATTTCTATTCCACAGTCGCGACAAATTCCCAAACCCGGAATGAGAATAATATCTAATTCTGCTCCTTCTACAATCGTGTTTTTGGCACAAACATCAAAACAAAAACGAATTGCATCAGGCATAATCGCAGAAAGTTGACCAATTTCTAAGGTGACTCGTTTGACTTTTTCACCTTTTGCATTTTCGTTAATTATGTTAATAATGTTTTGAGTAATTCCAAGTTCGTGCATTTTCAGTGATTCAATAAACAATTATTGGTTAGCAAATACGGGGAAGTTGATCGCCGACTAGCATATCGACAATGCGATCGCTGCCAAAAATTGTTTTCATTATTACGACTCCGGGGGGAGAGTCGATAACTTCGCCGATCTTTTGGCTGTTTTTTCCCGTAGGATGCGATCGCATTGCTGCTAATACTCGATCTGCGTCAGTTGCCGGGACGACAGCAACTAATTTACCTTCGTTAGCAAGATAGAGAGGATCGAGTCCCAATAACTCGCAAATTCCTTTCACTTCCTCTCGCACGGGAAGAGAGGGTTCGAACAAGCGAATCCCCACTTCAGAACTTAAAGCAAACTCATTTAAAACTGTTGCTAAGCCGCCTCTTGTGGCATCTCGTAGGGCGCGAACTTCGGGACAAGCGGCTAAAATGGTATCTACCAAACCATTAAGAGCTTGGCAATCGCTAGAGATATCACTTTCTAATGCTAATTCTCCTCGGGCAATTAAAATCGCTGCTCCGTGATCCCCTAAGTATCCATTGGTTAAAATCACATCTCCGGATTTTAAGTAACTTGCCGCGATCGCAATGCCTTCGCGAATGACTCCCACCCCCGTTGTATTGATAAATAGCTTGTCTGCCGATCCGCGTTGTACGACTTTGGTATCGCCCGTCACAATTTGCACGCCAGCGAGATCGGCTGCTTTTTTCATACTATCAGCAATAATTCGCAAGGTCGCTATTTCTAACCCTTCCTCGAGAATGATTCCGCAGGAAAGATAAAGGGGTTTTGCACCACTCACAGCGAGATCGTTAACGGTGCCATTAACAGCTAATGTCCCGATATTTCCTCCCGGGAAAAAGAGAGGATCGACTACATAAGAATCTGTCGTAAAAGCAAGGCGATCGCCAAACTTTAACAAGTCGGCTAAATCAACTCTGGCTTGGTCTTCTAGAGTTTCTAATAAGGGATTATCAAAGCAGTTTACAAACACATCTTCAATTAAATCCCGCATTGCTTTGCCACCGCTTCCATGGGCGAGAGTAATAGTTTTTTCTCGCACTTTTGTCGGACGGCGGCGCATTTTTTCGATGTTTTGAAATAGAGAGTGTTTTGCCATTTAGAAAGGGGCAATTGAAGTTGTGATAATAATGACTTGATTTATCTTTACTTCAATCTTAATACCTTACAGCCAAAAAAAAATCTAAATAAAATGCAAATTTTTATCTTAAGTTGTATCAGATCGCAAAGAATGTTGAAATCTAGATGAAAATTATGCGATCGCGATCTAAATCAACTCATTTTTTGAGGTAGATATTACTCACCCGACTCCTAATTTAATCCTCCTCTTGAGATAAGCCGGTTAGATGTCTGAGGATGATATCAAGTTTGTTATTGACTTCTGCAAACTTTGTTTGTACTTCCTCAAACCGTTCGTCGATATCTTCCTCTAAACGTTCAAAGGCTTCTCCGATCCAGCCTTTGGGATCGACAACATTATCAAGTTCTTGTTGTCCGTACTCCAGTTTAGTGACTCGTCGCTTTAATTCGGCAAGATCTCGAAAAATCTCATTCAGTCGTTTATCTGACATGGTATGCTTCTCCTCCTCATTGTTTGATTTTAGCAAACTTTTCTAATTATTGCGATCGTTTCATTCCTAATTCAATCCTGCTTCTAAAGATTCGTGAAGAATTTCTTTAACATTACCAAAGCGAGTGATAGACATTGTGGTGCTAAATGCAGAAGATTTTCCCCACATCAAGATGACGGCGATCGCGATCGCAATGAGAAAAATGATAAGCCAAAGGATATCGAGAGCCTCAAAATCATTAAAATCAATACCTTGTTTTGACATGGCTATTATATCTTTACCAATAAGAATATTTTAACTTGCAGAATGGATCTACTCATTTTGACTGTTCTAGAAATTCTATAAATGGTAAAATTCTTAGGCTTATGACAGGAAAAAGATTATGGCAGAAAACAGTATTGATTTAGAATTGCTAACAGTAACGGGTTATATTGCCTTTGCTTTGTTTGTGACATGGCAGGTTTTTACTCGTTCCAAATAGCAGACTGGTCGTGACGCTTTAGCAAGAGAACCGCGATCGCGCATTTTCGGGACGAGATCGTTCATAATTGGACTCTGTAGCGATCGCATTAGCGCTGAAATCCTATGTCGCCATCTGCAGCACTTCACTGTATTAACCCCGACTGTCCCGCACCTTATCCTCAACCAGGACACAATAAATTTTGTCAGCATTGCGGTACCTCCCTATGCCTTCATCAACGCTATATTCCCATCCACAAATTAGGCTCTGGAGGGTTCTCGGCAATTTATACCATTTGGGATTTACAGGTGCGTCAAGAGAAAGTCTTAAAAGTTCTCACGACGACCAGCGAAAAAGCGCAACAGTTATTCCAACAAGAAGCGATTGTTTTACAAAATTTGCGCCATCCGGGAGTTCCCAAAGTCGAGGATCGCGAGAGTTCTTTTTCAGTTAAGACCCGCGATCGCGAGATTTATTGTTTGGTCATGGAGAAAATTAGCGGCCAAAATCTTGAAGAAATCCTCACAGAACGCTATCCTCAAGGCTGTCCAGAACGTTTGGCCTGCGAGTGGTTGTGGCAAGTTGCGACAATTCTGGGGGTCTTGCACAAGCGAAAAATCGTCCATCGCGATATCAAACCTTCTAATTTAATGTTGCGAAGCGATCTCAGTACATTTGGAGAAACACAACTGGTTTTAATTGATTTTGGCGGCGCAAAACCTATCGATCTCAATCCCAGTTCTACTCGTTTATTCTCCTCGGGCTATAGTCCGCCAGAACAAATGTCCGGCAAAGGAGCCGAACCCACGGCAGATATTTATGCTTTGGGACGCACGATCGTGCATCTCCTAACAGGACGACATCCTACAGAAATGGAGGATGCAGAGACAGGACATTTACATTGGCGCAAATATGCCAAAGTCAATGCAGGGTTAGCGACCTTACTCGATAATACGATTCATCCTAGCGCCGATCGCCGTCCTCAAACCGCTCGAGAAGTTAAGCGAGAATTGGCGCGGTTGGGAACAATGCGATCGCGGCGCAATTTCTTAACACAACATGGTTTGAGTCATCTTCGCAAAACTTGGCAAACCTTCAAGCAACCTTTTATTCCGATTTATTTGACGATCGGAAAAACCGTCAAACAAATCAGGAAATTGAGCGCGATCGCTTATCAAAAAGTTACTTTTATGAGTCTGGAAGCCTTACGAGAAATAACTTTAGGGGGAATGGGGGCAATTATAGGAGTAATATTGGGTCAGATCTTGATCTCCTATACAATTTGGGGGGAAGAATTTGCCCGCCAAATGAACGAAATTGTCACGCAACTTGCCCTCGATATTAATATTAAGGTAGAACAGGATATATTAGTGTTTGCGATCGCGGGATTTGGGACAGCTTGGGGACTAGCAGAACCGAAAAGCTTTCGACAGCGCAGTCATCCATTTTTTGCCGGGATTGCAGGATTTTTGAGTTATGCGATCGCATGGTTATTTTGGCAAGGGTTTCCCAATTCTCTTCAAGAGAAATTTTGGGGATTTTTGGCGATTAGCGTCACGTTATTAACTTTAGGTTTGGGATTTTCCCAATATTTAATCTTACATTTACTAACAAGTATTATAGGAACAGGAGCATTTTTTTGGGGATTGCTTAAATGGGGAGAAATTCCTCCATCCATCACTAAAGATATTTTGTCGTTTTCACATTTATTTTTAACAATGGGATTTTTGGCATTAATCGGCATGGCGATCGCTCTTTCCTTAAGTGTGAGCTATTTCATTTTTGTGCCAATTTGTCAATGGCTAACAAAAGAATGATATTTGTTGTTCGTTGTTTGATATGATGAAATGCTGATTTCCCGTTATCTATTCTCACCATGACCTTTTCTCCAGTACAATTCGAGCAAGATTCTGCTTTTCCTCTACTAGAAAGTGCTTTACTGAATCTCCTAAGGCGAGAAGAAAGAACTTGGGGCTATTTCCAAGTCAAACAAGAAAATCAAGATTATATTCTTTGCATTCCCAGTTTACCCAAACTCAAGATTTCTAGAAGTGTCAAAAATTACGCTTATCGAGCCTATTGGATTACTAAAAAAGAACCCTCAATTTCTGTTCAACGTAAAGAAAGAATGATTCTGGATTCGAAAAAAAAGAAAGAAAAAAAGCAAAAAACTTACGAGATTTTACAGTATTTTGACGAGCGGGACAATGTACAACAGCAAAAAATAAATGCGATTCTCGCCGATCTAATTAAAGGAGAAATTGAAAGCAATTTACCACCTTTAGAAATCGGGGAAATGCAGCCTATTGTGAAAATTGTCAGGCGCGATCGCGTTCTCTGATTTTCCAAGAGAAAAAAGTGCATCTCAGTTTTACGACAACACCAAAAATTGATTTAAACAAGATTGCAAGGTCAAAAAATGGCTGATACTTTAGCAAAAATTTCTCGCACTCATGCTGTCGATGCAATTATTAATTCGTTCGAGTTTTCATTAAGAAATAATTCCCGATCGCAGTTTGTCCTCTCCAAAATAGGTGCAATATAAAAAAATTCCCTCAGACTATCAAGAGCCAAAGGGAAAAATTTAAGATTTAATTAGGGATTAGTAGCGGTTGTTTCTCCGACCGCCGCCGCCACCGCCACCGAAAGAGCCGCCGCGACCGCCGCCACCCCCTTCTTTACGAGGGCGAGCTTTGTTGACTTTGAGTTCGCGACCCATCCACTCAGCCTCATCGAGAGCTTCAATTGCTTTAGCTTCTTCGGCTTCCGATTCCATTTCGACAAAAGCAAACCCTCGGGGGCGAGCAGTTTCCCGATCGAGGGGAATATGAACGCGACTAACAGTCCCGTACTCAGCAAAAACTCTCGTGAGATCTTCTTGCGTAACTTCATAGGCAAGATTGCCTACATAAATCGACATGATCCGTGTTGTCCTTGATTAGATGTTGTATGAACAAATGTGTAGTGAGCCAAGATTTCGGAGAGAAGCCTGTCAATACTCGATCGCAAAATCGTCAATACTGAAGTCAAAGTTTATCACCGCTCTTTATCCTCGATCGCTATACTAGCACTTTTTCAGAAAAGTGGAATATTTTGAAAACTTAAGAAAATACATTTCTTTAAGTTTGTCTCACCTTCCAGATAAATTTCTCTGCCATCGCAAGGATTTATCATTAGCTTGCCGATCGCAGCAATAAAATTCCGCCCACAGATAAGCCGATAATATTGGCTAACCATGCTGCGAAAAGAGGAGGAAGCGATCCCAAAACTCCCATCTGTCCCGTAACGGTAAACAGGGTGTAATAACAAAAAATAATAATCACGCTCAAGCCAAAACTGGTGGCTTTACTGGTATTGCTAGGTAAGACTCCTAAAGCGGCTCCCACCAGTCCAAACACGAAACAGGCAAAAGGGAGAGAGATTTTTTGTTGAATGCGAACTTTGAGCTTGCGAACGGCGCGATCGTCTCCGGCTCGTTGAAAAAATTTCATCTGCGATCGCGCTTGAGAAATACTCAGTTCTGTATTATCGCGCACCCGCGCGGCTAAATCCAAAGGCGCTCGGGGTAATTGGATTTGTTGGCGCTTAAATCGCAGCAAATTATCAATAGAACCATCGGGGGACAGAAAGTACATAATTCCGTTGAAAAAGTCCCATTTATTCTCCGTAAAATTCCATTCTGCCGATTCAGAAGTTAAGATTTGACTCACGGTTCCCTCAGCCCGATCTAATACGGTTAATCCTTGCATTTGCTGCCCATCAAATCGTTCTGCATAAAATAAACGTTTTAAAATTTTCTCGGAGTTTCCATAGTCATCTTGTACTGTCTCATATTCGGGATAAAAAATATTCTTATCTTGAAAGAGTGGTTTATCTTGATTCAAGGCTCTTTCTAAAGTAATTGCTGCTTCGTAGTTAGCAGAAGGAACGATCCAATCATTAAAAACAAAAGTAATTCCCGTTACGACCAAACTCAACGCTAGAGCCGGGGCGACGATCCGATAAATGCTGGCTCCCACGCTTCGCATGGCCACAATTTCACTATCACTCGATAACTGTCCGTAAGCCATCAATGCAGCAAGGAGCATGGACATGGGAAAAGAGTACAAAATAAATTGTGGCACGCTGAATATTGCCACTTTAAAAGCGATGGAGTTAGGCAAGCCGTATTCTGTCACTCGTCGAACTAAATCGAAGAGAATTCCCACTGCAATTCCCAAGGCGGAAAACATTCCTAAACCAAAGAGAAAAGGGGGGAGAATTTCGCCAACGATATAGCGATCCATCACCGAAATATGAAGAAGCCGATAGAAAGAAAATTTGGATTGATTTGCGCTCATTATGTTTGCAAAATCTCTTAAAAAGTACAGTTTAAAATTACAGTTTAAATTGATCTCCGAGATAATATTGTCGCACTAAACGATTTTCGTATAGTTCCTCGGCGTTGCCTGCCGCCAAAATCTCTCCGTCTCGCATAATGTAAGCGCGATCGGTAATAGCAAGGGTCTCTCTCACGTTATGATCGGTGATTAAAATTCCCATCTTGCGATCGCGCAACCCGGCGATGAGTTGTTGAATTTCCGATACGGCGATGGGATCGATCCCGGCAAAAGGCTCGTCAAGAAGTAAAAATTTCGGTCCGTTGCGTCCGGTAGCTAAAGCACGAGCGATTTCTGTGCGTCGTCTCTCTCCTCCCGATACTTGGTTTCCTTTGGTGCGGGATACCTTGTGGAGGCGAAACTCGCTCAAGAGTTCCTGTAAGCGTTTGGGATGCTCTTCTGGAGGGACATTGCCTTGCTCGAGGACGAGTTGGATGTTTTCCCAGACTGTCAAATCTCGGAAAATGCTGGCTTGTTGGGTCAGATAGCCGATCCCGAGGTGCGATCGCTCGTTGAGGGTGAGGCGGGTAATATTGCGATTATCGAGCCAAACTTTCCCTTGGTTAGGTTTTACCAAGCCGACGGCAATATAAAACGTTGTGGTTTTTCCGGCTCCATTGGGACCTAATAATCCGACGATCTCTCCTTGACTCACGCTAATATTAACGCGATTGACCACCGATCGCCTGCCATAAGTTTTATGTACGTTCTCTAATCGAATCATTATTCAGTTATCAGTTATCAGTTATCAGTTATCAGTTATCCCGTTTTAAAGATTGCTGATTATCTATTCCCTAATTTTAGCGATCGCTGTCGGGAAGAATTTCTTCGATGGGAGGAGGAGGAGGAAAATCACTGTTATCGGGAATAACTTCTTCGACGGGTTGAAAGACCCTTGGCGGTTCTAAAGTCGAGGGTGGAGAAACGGCTGTATTGTCGGGAGCGCGATCGCTATAGGGTTCTTTAAAAGCAGGTTTGGGATTATAAGGGGTTAAAGCCGGTTCTTTCGGCGGAGAAGTGGGGGCATCGGGATCGGAAATGTAATAAATTGATTCAACTTGGCGATCTTCTCGAGGAGTTGCGACGGCTCGCCCTTCTTCGACATAATAAGTAATGACTTCTCCTCGCACGCTATTCCCTTCTTGCAGGACATAAGCGTTACCTGTCAGAATAATAACCCCTTCATTGCTAAAATACTGTGCCTGAGCGGAAGTGCCTTGCATTTGCCGAGCGGGATAATCAATGCGAACATTGCCTCGAGCCGTCATTACTCCCGTTGCTTGATTTGCTTCTTGAATGTCCGATCGCACGACAATTTGCCGTCCGACTTCCTGCGCTTTCACCTCGCGAGCATTTCGCAATATAGAAACTCCGCCAAAGGGCAGTAGAGAGAGTGCGATCGCTATACCCCAGAGCCAGCGAGAGTTAGGATTTTTAGAATTGATAGCAGCAAACATGGGAATAAAAGTGGCTTTATTGATAATTGATAATTGTTCATTGAAAAGAGACGTTGAGAGAATCTAGCAAGTTTCCCTAGATTCCTCAAATTGAGACAATTTTGGGAAAAGAAGCAGAATTTTGAGAATGTAAGGTTTCGACAAAAGACGCGATCGCCTCGGGAGCGACTTGTTGCAGGCTATTGAGAAGTTCCCAACTTTCCTCAAATAGCTTCGTAACATCGATTCCCTCATAGTCGGGTTGATAGTCGCAAATACGCCGAGTTCCTTCTCCCAACAATGTTACTGCACCCCGCCAATTACAATTTTCCAAATGATAGCAAGCAACAGCAATTTGTAAAATTCCCTGATAAAACTGTCTATGCGGTTCAGAGGACTCCATCCACAGCGCTTCCAAAGTATCGTGACAAGCATAAAATTCTCGTCGATTGAATTCTTCAACCCCTTGCAAAAACACTTCTATTGACATTCAAGAATCTAAAACTGTTAACTGATGACTATTCACCGTTTACCAATGACTGATAACTGGTAATTGGTAACTGATAACTGATAACTGTTTAAGATGCAGCAATACTTTCCCGCACTTTCAGAATTTCTGCCATCTCAATATCTTGTTGTTCGCCAACAAAATCATCTTCAGGCTTAAGAAATAACATACAATGGCATTCTTTTCGTTCTCGCATGGGTACGCAGGGACAATTCCAAAAGGCAGCCTTCACTTCTGCTTCTTTGTCTTCATAGTGACGACAGGGACACAATGGTGACCCCAACTCATCTTTATGTTTTGCCAATCCTTCAATTACTACTGCCGTCACTGACGGATCGATACAGAAATAAGTATTGGTATTCTTGGCGTATTTTTCGGCAAAACTTTTCATTGCCGAGAGCGCTTTATCTCCTTGCTGGTTCTCTGGATTTGCAGAAGTCATGGGTTTAGTGGTGTAATAGCGAACAATATTTTATCTTCAGCATTGTAACCCAAGGCGGTTTTTCAGACACATCGGTATGAGGGGAGAGATTGAACATGAATTTGGGTTGGTTGAGAAATTTTCGGTCTTTATTTTTAACGGCTGCTTGTCCCTTGTGCGATCGCCAAGCGGAAGATATTCTCTGTCGAGCCTGCGACAAGCAACTGCAACGGTGTCAAATTGATAAGCCGGAAGCCTCTTGGCAAGGAGAGTCACCCCTTTTTGTTTGGGGGCATTATGGTGGAGTTCTCAAACGAGCGATCGCGGCGATGAAATACGAGAATCACCCTGAAATTGCGGAACTTTTAGGGGAATACCTCGGTCGGTCGTGGTTGAATGTTTCCCGTCCTTTGCCGAAAATGCTGGTTGTCCCTTTACCGATGAATCCCGAAAAACGCCAAAAACGAGGATTCGATCAAGCTGAATTAATTGCTCGCAGTTTTTGTCGCCAAACGGGTTTTCCTTTAAAATGTCAAGGCTTACAGCGTATTAAAGATACTCAAGCTCTCTTCGATCTCAACGACCAAGAGCGTGAATTAGTCATGCAGAATGCTTTTGCGCTGGGGAAGGATTTTCGACAAAGAAAACCTCGTTTACCCGTCCTGCTGGTGGATGATGTTTATACCACAGGAAACACGGTTAAATCTGGCGCTAAAATCCTTTCTCGCTCGGGAATTCGGGTGGGAGGAGTGGCTGCTGCGTCTAGCCCCCGCCGTAAAATGACCGCTAACCGTTAAGATATTTTAAGTTGTTGCCCTCTTGATGCGATCGTGCTTGCCAAATTGAAAAACTTTTCTCCCAAAACCCTGCTGGCTAATACGATGGTTCGCTGGTGGATTGTGGGTTTAACGTTCACGGGTTTAAATGTTCCCTTGCTCTATTTTGCGATCGAGTTATTTCACTGGCCAGAATGGTTTGCTTCTTTGGTTGCTTCCGAATTTGCCAATATCGTGCGCTTTTTTGTCAACGATCGCTGGGTTTTTGGCTTTCCTCGTCCCAATTGGAAGCGGTTCGGGCAATATCATATTGCGATCGCGGGTTCTTTTGTCGTTTGGCTCGGAATCTACAATCTTCTCGTTTACGGTTTGGAAATCGAGAAAATGACAAACGTATCATTCATCATCGAAAGTTGGAAATTCCTGATCGTACCGATTATTGCCACAACTTGCTCGGTATTTGTCAATATGCTGACTAATTTTCTCTGGATTTGGCGCAAAAAGAAATAATGTGCTGTTTTCCCAAAGATAAGGCGTTAATTGAGAATTGAGGTTTTCAGCGCGATCGAAATCCGCGATCGCCTCATCAATTCGAGCCAGTTTAAAATAAACCATACCTCGTTGAATATATCCTTGCGGATCGAGGGAATGCGATTGAATAAAATTATCCCAATCGGTCAGTGAATTGCATATCATTGTTAATGTTTCCCATCAAAATCAGGTCTCGATTGAAAATTCTCTTTCATTTTTTCTAATTGTTGATAAACGCCCTCACTGGTCAACCAACCATAGCCGGCTTCTCCTAATGTTCTCATCAGATTTTGAAAATCTTCTTCCGTCCAAGTGGGCGTACCGTAACGAGTCAGAGCTAATTTTATTTCTTCCTCTGAGAAATTATAAGCTTGTTTTTGCTCGCCTTTAATAGCAGGAAACAATTTCGTTTTTAGAGAATGAGAAAATTCCGCATTTTGGGGACGATTTTGCTCTATTGCGGCAGTTCTAACCTTTAACGGAATAAGGTATTTGGTTTCTTGTGGAAAAAAGGTATGTAAGATGAGATAACGCTCGTAAAGTTGCTCTGAAATTAAATGACTCGTATCAATTGTCACTTTATAATTGGTTTGGCTGCGGTGAAAGTGAGAGGGAGCGATCGCAATCCAAGGATGATCTCGAGGGGAAGCCACAAAATCCCCCGTATGAGGCGCGACTTCCCAAATACCTTCCTGTACCGAAGCTGGAAGAGAGCGCTTAATTCTAAGAGTTTTAGTTAATTTTTCTTTCGCTTTTGTTGATTTAAAAATTAATCCGGGGTGCTTGACTCGAATCTCTTGTATTTTTTCAATAGAAATTTGTTTGAAAATAGTTTTTGCTTTAACTGCCGAAAGGTATCGCTCTTGTGGATTGAGCTTCACCATTTTGTCAAGCCAATTTAAAAAATCGAGGTTGAGATTAATTAACCTATCTTTGAAAACAAAGCGGTTTTCTTGATTGATCAATCGTGTAATATTTTGGGATTTTGTATGAGTTAAGATACAAAGAATTGTTGCACCGAGTCCGTACAAATCAGTTGATTTACTACTTTTTTGCTTTCTTCTTTGTTCGGGAGCAAGAAATCCTATTTTTTCATTGAACTCTTGATTGAAAAATTCAGCAATCTGAAAGTCAACTAAATAAGTATTAAACCGAGAATCGATAAAAATATTTTCTGGTTTTAGATTTTGATGAAGAATAAGAGGGACTTTTTTTTGTAAGAAAATCAAAATATCAAGTAAAGAAAGGATTATTTTCTTGAGATTTTCTGATGTGATAATTGGCACTTCAGCAAGAGATTTGAGATCGAGATATTCTCGAACTACATAAAATGAGTCAGCATCTTTATAAGTATGCAAATAATGGGGAATTCCTGAATGTTTGAGTTCTTGTAAACTTTTAACTCTTTCTTGATATTGTTTGAGTAATATATTTCTTGTTTCTGTTGCTGATAACTTAATTTGTTTAACAATAACTGTTTTTTGTGTAATCGTATCTAATGCTAGAAAAGTAACCGCGTTCTTGTCCGGCCATTCTCCTAGGGTTTGAAGGGTTTGATAGCGTTGCATTACTCTGTTCATTGAATCTCATTCATTGAATTTAATTCTCGATTGTTGCTAAAATACAAAACTTAATAAGATGCGAGTCATACCTCTCACTTCAATCATTATCTCCCATGAATCTTGTCTTCGATTCTGCCTCTCTCTCGAATCTCGCCGATCGCGGACGAGATAGTCTAAAAATTACCTTTGCTCCCCTCTCTCTCGATGAGGTTTATCGCTTGGCTGACAGTGCTGCCAATGGTGCCATTGTCGTCATGAGCGGCACAGTCCGCGATCGCACCGACGGCAAACCCGTTACCTTATTAGAATATCAAGCCTACGAACCGATGGCGATCGCAATTTTTCAGCAAATTGCCGCCGATATAAGCAAAAAATGGCCGCAAACCAATCGCGTTGTTATCCATCATCGCATCGGACGCTTAAAAGTGGGAGAAATTAGCGTTTTGGTTGCTGTGGGGTGTCCTCACCGCGCTGAGGCCTTTGCAGCCTGTCGCTACGCGATCGATACGTTAAAACACAATGCTCCCATCTGGAAAAAGGAACATGGGGCAGACGGTTCGAGTAGTTGGGTTAGTATTGGAGCGTGCGAGCAAGAACAAGGAAATTGTTAGATTAAAAATAAAGCATGAATTCTCCTCAGAAGCAGCACGCCGATTTGCGAACCGTCCTTGTCTGTCAAAATTGTACTTGTTTGGCTCGCGGGGGTAAAGAATTGTTAAAGGCTTGGCAAACTGCCGATCTTCCCGATGATGTCGAGATTGTTGCTTCGGATTGTTTGGGGCAGTGTAATATGGCTCCTAATGCTCGCATTATTCCCGAGGAAACATGGTATTGTCGCCTCTCCCCAGAAGATGTACCGCGCATCGTCCAGCAACATTTGCATGAAGGCAAACCCGTCGAGGAAAAATTACATCCTCGCATTCATTCGTACTATAGCTTTTTATAGCACGACACAAAACCATGAAAATCAATTATAAAATTGCTGCTGCTCTTGTTGTCGGCATTGCTATCTTAAGTGTATTGGGAGCAAAATTAGCACAATTCGGCAATACTCGGTCGTGGTTGGATATCCCTTATTACGGCGATCGCGGCACGTTTTTTGCGGATGTGACGGGAGACGGTCGCGCCGATGCGATCGCTGTCAACGATCGCGGCATTACGATCAGGCGTTCTACTGGGTCTCGTTTTGCCGAGGCAGAACCTTGGCTTGCTCGCGCTTATTTGGGAGAGCGGGGCAATTTCTTCGCCGATGTTACAGGAGATGGCAAAGCTGATGCTATTGTGGTCAACGAAAGCGGCATCGGAGTCAGTCTAGCAAAATTATCGGATTTTGCTCCTCATCAAACTTGGCTGGATCGTCCGTATTATGGCGATCGCGGTACTTTTTTTGCAGATGTGACGGGAGACGGGAAAGCCGATGCCATTGTCGTCAACAAAAATGGGATTGGGGTTGGGCGATCGACAGGGACGCAATTTTTAGCCAATGAAACTTGGGTAGAGGGAGAATATTTCGGCGATCGCGGCATTTATTTTGCGGATGTGACGGGAGATGGTCGAGATGATGCCATTGTGGTCAATAATACGGGTATTGGCGTGCGGCGATCGCGAGGCAATCGGTTTGGTGCAAATGAAACTTGGAGCGAGAATGTTTACTTTGGTGAAATGGGCAATTTTTTTGCGGATGTGACGGGAGATGGGAAAGCCGATGCGATCGTGATTAATCGAGATGGCGTGACGGTAAGACGGTCTACTGGTTCCGCCTTTGCCCCAAATGAAACTTGGGCGCAAGGCATTTATTATGGTGATGTCAGTACGAATTTTGCCGATATTACTGGCAACGGTCGCGCCGATGCGATCGTTGTTAATAAAACGGGAATTGCCGTGAAATTATCTGAAGTCCGCGAATGGTAGTTATCAGTTATCAGTTATCAGTTATGAATTGGAGAGCCAGTTATGTTTGAGAGAATTATTTTACAGGATGGAAAGCTGCCTTTATTTGGACCGTTTCCCCATGCCATTCGTGCGGGAGATTTTCTGTTTGTAACGGGTCAATTATCAGAAGATCCGGAAACTGGAGAAATGATCGTTGGTGAAATAGACCAACAAGTACGGCAGGTCATGGATAATTTACAGTTAGTTTTAGCAGAAGTCGGAACGAGTTTAGATAAAGCTGTTATGGCCAGAGTTTTTATTACTGATATGCGCTATTTTGAGACTGTCAATAAAATTTATTCGTCTTATTTTCAAGATGGAAAAATGCCCTGTCGCACTACAGTCGGCGTGCTAGGTCTAGCGGGCATGGGTGATGTTGAAATCGATCTGATTGTGTATTGTGGCGAATAGGTAATTCTCTATTATCTATTATTAATTACCCAGCAAAATTTTTTCTGTAGGTTCTCCGGTCAGGGGAATTAATTCAATTGACTTGCCTTCCCGTGCGAGAATAGAACCCGGATAAGCGGCGGCAACTTTTTCGCCCACAGCATCTAAAAAATCATCATTGTGTAGGGGATCGTGATGAAATATAACTAATTTTTTGACTTTTGCGGTGCGAGCAATTTTAACGGCTTCTTGCCAAGTCGAATGTCCCCAGCCGACTTTACTGGTTTTTGGATCGTAATATTCTTCATCGGTATACGTTGCATCGATAACAAGAACATCAGCGCGATCGGCTAGATGTAAAACATTTTCATCGAGGCGATCGGGGAAATGTTCTGTATCGGTGACATAAGCGACCGTTAATCCCCGCCAGCTAACCCGATAACCGATCGCTTCCCCGGGATGGTTGAGTTTGGCATTTTCGACGATCGCTTCTCCAATTTGGACTTTTTCCCCAATACCCAAGTCATAAAATTGTAAATTTGCCTGCATGATTTGCAAGGGAACGGGAAAATTAGGATGTAACATTTGGTCGTGATGGCGCTGTTTGATCGTCGAACCATTGGGGGCTACCGCACCATAAATATTAAAGCGATTTCCTTTGATAAAAGCTGGCGTAAAAAAAGGAAATCCTTGAATGTGATCCCAATGGGAATGCGTAAAAAATATATTGGCCTCAATGGGCATTTGTCCGAGCAACGTTTGCCCCAAAACCCGCAATCCCGTACCGCCATCAAAGATCAAGCGTTCGCTGCCAACAACCATTTCAATACAGGGAGTATTCCCACCATAGCGGACGGTTTCCGCCCCCGGACAGGGAATACTACCGCGAACTCCCCAAAAGTTAATGATGAATCGATCGGATTGGTTGGCCATAAGTAGTGTTGAGGGTCGATTAAGATGGTCAATTAAACAGTCGGGTAATTGAGCGAATTTGTTGAGATTGGCGATCGCAAAGGCTAAATTGGCTAAGATACTCTAATTACAAGTTGCGCCGCAAAATAGGGCAAGTCAGGAACAATCTGAGAAAATTTTTATAAGTATCAGGTCTCGTTTTGCCTGCATCGATTTGAGTTAAGGATAGACAATCCGAGTTTATACTGAGTCTAATTCATGGAGAATAACAGGAGTGCAACAGTTTGTCTGAGAGTTCGATCGTCTTGCTCGGCGATCTCGATCGCAGTTTGAGGCAATGACTGTTTTCTCTTCGCGATCGCGCTAACTCAATAACTTTAGAGATCGCTATTCTTCTTTATCTGCTCCCGCTCAACGAGAACTGACTCCCTCTAGTATAGCGGCTAGGCAATCTTCGAGTTCTCGGAGAATAGCCTCTGTTGTTTGCTGGGATTTCTCGAAACAGCTTGGAGGCGGAACATCGGGTTCAAAATAGAGGAGTTTGATTTGACCTGCACCAATCGCAATAATCAGCACTTCTGTTTCTGGCTGATGGGCATTAATCAAGCCGATGGTTTCTTGCAATCGGTTTCCGGTATTGCGATTGAGCTTTTCGATCGCATCCCGAGAACAAAAGACAAAATGAGGAGTGGGTTGTAAATTCAATCCCAAGGTTTCCTCGCGATCGGGATGGTCTAAATGCAGTCCCCAACTCAAAGCAGCCAATTGATGGCTATACTCATCGGCAAAGCGATCGAGATGGTATTTCCAAACCTCATTCTCTGAATTGGGTTGCTCCATTGTTTCTCCTTGACCTGCGATTCTCATTGTTCCCCTAAAATAGCACAAGACAAGGGTTTCATCCGATTTTCCTCTAAGAATCTGACAGAAAATTCAAAAGTCCTGCTAAAATATGCACTGAACTCTCTCAATCAATTTTTTGATTGAGAGAAGCGGTTGCTTCCTTGGGGAGCGATCGCCACAATAAGGGGCTGTGGCTCAGCAGGATAGAGCAAGCGCCTCCTGAACGATCGGGCACCTTGGAGGAAACTTCAAGTGTGAATGTAGTCAAACTCAAGAAAGTCTAAGTTCTTTCGAGAATAGGGTAATCTTGAGCCAAGCCTCAGAAATTATTGATTTTTGAGGAAGGTGCAGAGACTGGTTGTAGAGAGTCAAATCGATGGACTTTAATGTCTCATCCAAAAAAGAGCAACGGGGAATTCTTGCAGGAATGCTATTGGGATGGGGAAGAAAAAATGGTCACAATTTTTTCATTCAACATTCTCTCCCCCAAGAGGAATATCTTTTTTTTAAGAAAACACTCCTCGAAAGCATTACTCGGAAAAAGGTGTCCTGCGATCGCCAAACGTTAAAAACAGGAAAAATCATTATTCGCATCGAACCCAAATTAATTCCTTTAACGAGGATGTTAATTAAGCGGCTATACCGAGAAAACAAGCAAAAAATTTCCCGAAAATTTCTGGATTTTTTGACTCCTCAAGGGCTAGCAATATGGTTCATGGATAAAGGGACAAAATCTTTCAAAAGAAGAAGCGATCGCATTTCTTCTCTAGAAATTTTCCTGAATACTCGCACCTCCCAAACCGAAAGTGAAACAATTGTTAATTATTTTGCTGAAGTGTGGGATATCCATTGGGGATTGAGCAAGGTAAAAGACGTTTATCGCTTGCGCCTGGGAACTAAAGCCGGAAAGCAATTTTGTGCGCTTCTTCAGCCGTATATTTACCCCAGTATGCTCTATAAAATAGAAACCTCCTACAACATAACGGCTACCATCTAAGGGTGTAAAAAGACCTAGGATGAAGGAATAGTCCAGAGAGTGGGGAAACTCACACCAATCTGAAGCGCTAGGTCGCCGGTTCGAATCCGGCCAGTCCCGTTTTTTCAATGAACAATTATCAATGAACAATTATCAATAACTAATCACTAAGAATGGTTTTAAAGTTCGCATCTCGTTCGATCTTTTCTGGGACAACTTCTTATCAACAGCGTAAAAAGCGATCGTTTTTTTGGTTTTGTCCAGTCTTAGTTGTTTGCCTTTTTTTTGCCTATAAAGAATTACAAAGTATATTAGTACAACCCACTGATATTTTTGTTTTGGGAGGATTGGAAAAGCGAGAAGTTGCCGCAGCAAAATTAGCGCAACAGAACCCTGAATTCAAGATTTGGGTGTCTTCGGGAAGCCCAAAAGGGTATGCGTTTCAGGAAATATTTGATAAAGCGGGGATTGCTCGCGATCGCGTCGATCTTGATTATGATGCCCAAGATACTGTCACCAATTTTACCGCCTTAGTCGATCGCTTACAATTGGCAGGTGTTGAAAGCGTTTATTTGATCACTTCAGAAAATCATATGCTGCGCGCTAGGATTGTCGGCGAAATTGTTTTTGGCTCTCGAGGCATTATTCTCAAACCGAGAGTCGTTAAGTCTGGAGGAAAACCAGAACCATTTTATAAAACAGTGCGGGATAGCGGACGAGCATTTTTATGGCTTTTTACAGGAAAAACAGCAGTGAGTTTAAAAGATAAGATTGATTAGAACTTTGGCAAGAATTTTAGCGATCGTGTTTTTAATCTCTAGACATTTCTATTGGTTTTAATGTCCATTCTTGACTTTCCGATAATTCCAAAATCCATTGATGATATTGTTTCAAAGTCGGGCGATGTCCAACACTAATAAAGGTGGTTTGGGAAGCTAATAAACTCTCATACAGTCGTTTTTCATTCTCAATATCTAATGCACTTGTTGCTTCGTCCAGTATCGCATAATGAGGTTTACTCAGGAGAATACGTGCAAAAGCAATCCGTTGTTGTTCTCCTAAAGAAAGGCGTTCTGACCAATTTTCTATAGCTGTAAACCCGCCATATTGTTGGTCTAAACTAGATAAATTGACTTGCTGTAAGATAGCTTGCAATTCTTCATTGCCGATCGCGCGATCGCCGTGAGGATAAAGCAATTGTTCTCGCAATGTTCCTATAATCATGTAGGGTCGTTGGGGTAAAAAGATAGTGTCATCGAGTTGAGGTCGGGTAATGCGTCCGGTTCCGGCATCCCACAGTCCCGCGATCGCTCGCAAAAGAGAGCTTTTCCCACACCCACTCGGCCCGACAACGAGTAATCCTTGTTGCGGTTGCAAAGCTAAGGAAAGATCGCTGAAGAGGATACGCTGATAGTTAGGAGTTTGCAAAGTTAAGCGATCGATGCTCAATCGAGAATTTTCGACTGTATCGATTGTTGTGGCAGTTTCAGGCAGGTTTTCTCGCACGCTTCTCGGTTTTTGTAAATAATCTTCAAAGGTATAAAGGCGATCGATTCCTGCAGCAAATTCTGTTAAATTCTCAAAGTACCTAACAATTTCATTCAAGGAATAAACGATAGTAAAAAAAGCACCACTAGCTTCTGCTAGTTTACCAATATCTAGTTCGCCAGATAAAATGATTGGGCCAATGGCAATAGAAGGGATAACATAAGGAAGAAAGAAATAAGTATTTGACAATAATCTAAAATTTAGATCTCGCCAAAGAATCAATTTATTATAATTTTGGAAAACATCCTCAAAAATAGATTTAGTTTGATTTGATTCTTGCAATTCTCCGTGATAAAAAGCTATAGATTCTGCATTTTCTCTAATCCGAACTAAAGCAAAACGAAAGTTTGCCTCTTTTTTAAGTTGTTCGAAGTTGAGACGAACGAGAATCTTACCAAATAAACCAATTGTTATCAGGTTGCCAATTAGTGAATAGACGATAAGCAACAAAACGAGAATTTTAGAAATTTTCCATAATGCAATACTAAAGAGAATAATCTTCAGTATAGCTTCCAAGAAAATGGTACAAAATCGGAGAGATTCATTGGTAAATGCACGAATATCTTCAGAAATTCGTTGATCTGGATTATCAATCTCATTGTGGTTGAGAAGATCGTAAAAAGAGCGATGATTGAAATATCGTTGGAGATAGTAGTCTGTTAACCATTTTCTCCATAATAATCCTAATTTTTCTCGTAAATAGTAGTATCCTGCAATAAGAGGAACATACACTACTAATATTCCAAAGAAAATTCTAATAGTTTCCCAAAATTTTGTTACATCTTTTTTTGCTAGAAATGTAGTGATATTACCGATTTCTGTATTCAAGCGCACGGCTAATTGAGTATAACTCGCTAATAACAAAAGTACTAATAATAATAAGGCTAAGGCTTTCCATTTTTCCCGTCCCAGCCAATAGGGTTTAGCGATCGCCCAGAATCGTGAGAAAATTTTGAGATTGAATCGTTTCACTTGCCCTTCACTTCGATCGGTATTATCTAGATTACTATAGCGGGAAATGCCGCGATCGCGCGATCGCAATGACAATATTAGGCAATGCGTTAAAATTCAAGGAGGAATATCAGGCGATCGAGAAAGGCTCAAAAATCAAGAGTAGAATGGAGAGGTCATAGGGGAGAGTTTTCCGGAAACCTTAGCATAATATGCGTAACTTGTAAATGAGTTAGCTCATTCTAAAATTTGAGAATAATTGACAGACAATATGATTTCTTCTAAGTTTTTCTTTGCTTGTAATTCTTTATTTAAAGCGAGACTATCTCGTTATATTAGTTGCTGGGTTTTTCTCGGTATTCTTGTCATTGAAATTCTTATTTTGATTCCTTCTTATTATCGAGAAGAACAAGATCTATTAAGACAATTAGAAGATTTGGCAAAAGCAAAAATAAATTCGATTATTATTTTAACTGAACGAAAGATGAGTTCTCATTTATTAGAACAAGAAATTGATTCTCTCGTTGAGGAATCTGAATTAATTTCAGGGTTGGCAATTTACGATCGTGATGGCAGCAATCAACGAGAGTTTGGTGTTTCTCCTCAGTTAAAATATTCCGATCTTCAGCAAAAAATGAGAACTCAATATCGTCGAGAAGGTTCATATTATGATGTTGCTTTATCGGCAGAATATCTAGGAATCGATCGCGTATTTATTATCCGTCATAATGCCAGCGATATACAAGGTAAATTATATCAATATATCTTTCGCATTTCTCTTCTCATTATTATTATTGGTGCATTTGTTACGGTCGTTACCATGCTTGCCGTAGGATATACTGTTATCGTTCCTATTTTACGCCTGCGAGACGATCTTCATCTTGCAGGAGAATCATTAAGTCACGATCGCACTGATTTAGAGTTACAATCTTTCCCTAGCGATCGTCAAGACGAACTCGGGGAAGTTATGCAAGCCTTTCAGGACATGGTTTTTCGAGTAGGGTCTGAAATTAGCGAGCGCAAAAAAGCCAGTGAAATGTTACTACAAGAACAAAAGAAATCGGAAGAATTACTGCTCAATATTCTCCCCAAATCAATCGCAGAATCTTTGAAGGAAGGAAGAAGTAATATTGCCAAAAGATATGATAATGTAACGATTATGTTTGCTGATATTGTTGGTTTTACAAAGCTCTCAGCGAAAATTTCTCCAGAACAATTAGTGAGTTTACTGAATGAGATTTTTTCTATTTTCGATCGCCTTACCGATCGCTACAATCTGGAAAAAATCAAAACTATTGGCGATAATTATATGGTTGTTGGCGGTTTGCCCATCCCTGTCTGCGATAGTGCTGCTCCTGTTGCGAATATGGCACTAGATATGATAGAAGAATTAAAGATAATCGCGCAAAACTATCAGTACGATTTACAAATTCGTATTGGTATGAATACAGGATCTGTCGTTGCAGGAGTTATTGGTACAAAAAAATTTATTTACGATCTTTGGGGAGATGCGGTTAATGTTGCCAGTCGTATGGAATCGCAAGGACTTTCAGGGCAAATTCAAGTGAGTGAAGCAACTTATAATTGTTTGCAAGATCGCTATCTTTTTCAAAAACGCGGTGCGATCGAGATTAAAGGGAAGGGAACAATGCTCGCTTATTTATTAATTGACAAAAAAGAAGAACTTTAAGGATTTACAATCAAAATATGAGCGATCTGGAAATTAAAATGGTTACGTACTCAGCAGAAATAAAAAATTTGCAATCAATTCGCAAGCAAGTTTTTCAAGACGAACAAAATGTTCCTTTTGAACTGGAATTTGATGGCAATGATGAAACTGCCGAACACTTTTTAGCGTATTGGCAAGGAAAGGCTGTGGGAACTGCAAGACTAAGATTTTTAGACACTCAGACTGCTAAAATAGAGCGATTGGCTGTGTTAAAAGAAGCAAGAGGTAAAAACATTGGGATGCAATTGATGCAAGTGGTATTGAAGCGTGCAAGGCAAAAGCAGGCACAGGAAGCGATCGCTAATGCACAAACCTACATTCAAGGACTATATCAAAAATTGGGTTTTGAACCGATGGGGAAACAATTTGCAGAAGCGGGCATTCCTCATATTAAAATGGTTAAGAAGTTTTAGGGAGACTTGACAGAAAACGATTTTTATGTTTAAAAAGAAAGATTCTTTGACTCATCCTCAAGCCATTCAAATTGTCGGTATCATTTGGTTTGTTGCTGTCATTTGCGATCGCCTTTGGATCGCTCTCGATCGCACCGTCCCTGCATGGGATCAAAGCAATCATTTAACAGGATCTCTGAATTATCTCCACGCTTTACAAAATATTCGTTTCTTTGATGGAGAATGGTGGAATTATTTCTGGACGCTAACGAACAAATATCCTCCTCTAACCTATCTTTTAACGGCTCCTTTTCAACAAATTTTTGGACAAGGAGCAGACCAAGCCTTACTTGTTAATTTACTTTATAATGGGATTCTTCTCCTTTCGGTTTATTACCTTGGCAAACATTTATTTAATCCTTTAACCGGGGTTTATGCTGCCGCTTTCTGTATTGTTATGCCAGAACTTTATCGCTGGCGATTACAATATCTTCTTGACATCCCTGTTACAGCTTTTACTGTAGCCTGTTTTTGTTGTTTAACGCTTTGGACTCAACAAAAATTTCGCAAACAAAGTTGGTTGTGGAGTATTATTTTGGGGATTTGTTTGGGTTTGGGATTAATGACCAAACAAAATATTCTCTTCTTTCTCTTTTTTCCGATTTTATATTTAGCAATCCGCTATCTCTGGCAACGGAAATGGGAAAGGATTGCTCAATTAATTTCTAGTTTTCTTGTTTCTACATTACTTTGGGGAACGTGGTATCGAGCTAATTTTATTTATTTATTTAGCACTTCTCAAAACGCTAATGCTATTCCTGCATCTAGTGAAGGCGATCCGACTCTTAATACTCTCGATGCGTGGTTATTTTATTGGGATTTGATGCCGCGATCGCTCTCTTGGGTACTGATCCTTATTCCTCTCGTTGGCTTACTCTTACACCTTTTCAGAAAATTCTCAAAACGATCTCCTCTGAGAGATTACCAATTACCCATTGCTTCTATTTTATGGTTGGGTCTTTATTTCTTTGGTTCTTATTTAATCTGTTCGGCAATTTATAATAAAGACCCACGTTTTATTATGCCTTATTTACCGGTAGTTGCTGTTTTCTTAGCGTATTGTTTAACCTTATGGCAAGGAAAATGGCAGTTTATGCGCTGGGTAACCATTGGATTAGCATTTTGCTTGATGTTGGTAAAAATATTTCCCATTCCGGGATTGACTCCTGTTGCAGATTTATTAAGCCCCAGCCCTCCTTTTAAAACTTATTTAGGAGGACGTTATCCCCATCAAGAAATCATTGCTGAAATTACCCAAATTGAACCCTATCTTACGGCAACAGTAGGAACGATTCCCAGTACCGAAAGTATTAACCATAATAATATTAATTATCTCGGTGCTTTAGCTGATTTTAAAGTGTACGGACGAGAAACCGGATCGAGTGAAGAACACTTACAACAAGATGCGCGATCGCTGCATTGGTTCGTCACACAGACAGGAGATAATGGCTTAACGAAAGATACTCAATTGGCTTTAGCTGAAAGTTTACCAGATCGTCCCGATTTTAACTTACACAAAGAATGGGAGCTTCCTAATGGCGAAACCCTATCCCTTTATCATCGCAAACAACCTCCCGTTATCGTTGAAGCGATCGCATCTCCAAGAGAAAAAGTGCAACTCGATCGCATTCTCGTCCCGGCTAAAACGCCTCCCGGTATGCCTGTTCCCATCACCTATGAATGGTCGGGATCTTGGCAAGAACTCCAACAAGGTTTGGTCTTATTAAAATGGCGATCGGTGACGGGAAATAATGATTCTTTTTGGTTGCACGATCGCGGTATTGGCATGGGAAAATTACACCGTCAGCCTTCTGAAAAACAGTCAGATTCTTTTCGCATTATCGAACAAACAGCAATGCTTCCTCCCGAGTCTGTCATTCCTCAAGACTATACTCTCGATGCGATTTATTTAAACCGAGAAACAGGAGAAACCTATCCTATTTCTGTCCCTCCCGTAACTCTCGCGATCGATCCCAATGCCACCCCATCTCCTGCTCCCGAGTTGGATTTTGTCACTCAGTTGCGAACTTTAGCCCTAGAATTACCCAAAGGAATTGAAGGATTAGATCCTATTTTTGAACAAATCGGTCGTTTCAATCAATACGCTCCTCAACAAGATTATTTAGTGCAGGCTGAGAAAACATTAGAATACCGTTTAAATGAAGAAATAAACACTTGTGAATCTATTTCTAATTGTCCTTTTCCTACGCAACTCAATTTAACCTATGGATTAGCTTTAGCGCGAGCATTACAAGAAGATGCTCCCGGAACCTTAGAAGCAATGAAGATGGCTGCCGATCTTGACGAAAATAACCCTTTTGCCCATGCTTATGTTGCCTTCATTTATCTCTATCAATGGCATCCGAAAGCGGCGGAAATAGCTTTAAAACCGGCCCTCAAACTCCAACCCGATCTCCCTGAATTTCAGGTTTTATACGGCATTTCTGCCCTGTTACAAGGCAGGGCGATCGAGGCGTGGAAGGTTCTCAAACCTTTAGTTTGAAATCTTTCTAATTTTAAATTCAAAAAATAGTTAATCTTTTTGTCGCGTGCGATACCACCGCTTGCGAGTAAAGAACAGCACGAGGATCAAAATTGCAAATAGGTTACCAATTCCTCGGTATTCTGGTATTCGCGCACCGGATCCTAGGACAAGATTTATCTTTTGAGAGACTTTTGCAGAGTTGCGTTTGCGGTGGGGATTGACTGGCATTTCGTCGCTAACAGCAACAAAAGCTGTATATTTCGACAGCAGACGATAATTTAGCGCCGTCTCCGTAATGGCTTTGACTATCTTGGGGGTTTCTTGTCCGTACATTTGATTCATTAAGTCTTCGATCCGCGATCTCCCCCATAATTGCGCGATCGCGCCATTACCACTCACTTGCTCGAAGTTGACATCCAATAGCTTTTTGTAGCGTTTTCCTCCCGCAAGCGTTCCGGAAATTTCAAGTTTGCCACTGCGGCGATCGCCTTTGCGTCCGTACAATATCAGAGGTTGACTGGCAAATAAATCTGGTGTTTTCTGTGGATAGATTTCCAGTGCGTCCCCATTGCCGATCCATTTCACTTCAATATTGGTCACCACTGGATTATTGATCTCTCGGAAGAATTTTTCTGCCACCTCAACGGCATCTTCCCGAGGGGATAAAACCGTAACAGTTCCCCGTCCTACATCTGCAAGGCGATCGAGCAAAAAGCGATTGCTGGAAGAACCCACTCCAAAACTATATAAGCGGTTGCCCGGTTTCAAGCGATCGCGCACCTGTCCGATGACATATTCATCATTACCAATTAAACCATCGGTCAGTAAAACGATACTCCGCAATCGTCCCTCAGCCGCCGCCGGAAAATTTAGCACGGTATTGAGGCCATTCATGAACTCCGTACCGCCGTTGGCATCCAGTTGACTGATATAGCTTAAGGCTCGGGAACGATTATCTCGGGTATTCGCCAAGGGTTTGTTCGATAGTTTGTTGGCAGTATTAGAAAAGTCGATAATCGTGAAGGTATCGTCTGCATTGAGACCGCTAATAAACTGGCGCATCAGTTCTTGGGATTGCGCGATCGGCTCTCCCGATTGCGATCCGGAGGTATCGATTAAAAAGACGACATCTTTAGGGACGATCTCGTTGGGATTGTATTCCACGGCGGGAATTAAATAAGTGGCAAAATGACCGCCCTGTTGATTCGATTGAGTGAGTACCGTTGCTTGGGTTTCTGTCCCCATGACCTGATAGCGCAGAATGAGGTCTTGGTTGGGAATGATATCGCGATCGCCCAGTTGCACGCGGGCGCGATCGCCAGTATTTTGAATCGCAACATGATGAGAAGGCGATCGCACTTGGGAAATTTCCACCCCCGCATCAATATCTATCGTTACATTAATATCGCGACCGGAGCGAGTCTCTGGAAATAAAGGCGGAGAAGAAGCCCAAGCCTCACCAGGTTTACTTTTGCGACCTGTTGGCGTACCGGGAATATAGCGCGGTGCCACCACCAAAGGAAAGATAAATTCATAGTCTCCTCCGATGAATTCGAGGCTATTGGTATAGCGAATGACGACATCGATTTTTTCACCGGGTTGGATATTGGCCAAAGATTGAGTAAAGATATTAGGGCGTTCTTGTTCCAATAATCCAGCCGTTTTACCGGCTTGTTTGGCTTCCTCGTAAATTTTTTTGGCTTCCTCGCGCTTTTTGATGAGGCCGCGAATGACGCGATCGCCGATGTGGATTTCCATATCGTCTACGGCGGCATCATCGGGAAGGGGAAACTGATAAATTGCTTCTAAGGGGTTCTCATAAGGATTGGTAAAAGTTTGCTTTACTTCCACTCGGGACAGATTTCCCGCAATTTTTGCCGTTACTTCAGTATGTTCTAGAGGAAAACTCTGCACTTCTCCATTGTCTGAGTGACTGTATAAGCCACCAAGATCGGGAGTAGGTTGCTTTTGAGGCGTTACATGGCTAGTATCTAACTGCACTGGGGCGGGAGAAACTTGCTGAACCGAAGGAGTGGAAACTTGTCGTATCAAGGGCGAGACTAAAGCCTTGACTCCTACCAAAGCAAACACCATCATCGCACCCGCCGCGAACCAAGTTTTCCGCGACTGCCAAATCTTGACAGGTTTTGCTTGTACCTCTTTGAGGACTTCTGCTGCCGATTGATAGCGTTTATTCGTTGCCCCTTCTAGCATTTTATCGAGAATTTGCCCCAGTTTTTTGCTAACGGGTTTGCTCGAATAATGCCGCCATTGCCAAGCGTTTTCGCCACTATCGAATAAGTCGAAAGGTTGCACTTGAGTGAGTAGATGAATGCAAGTTACGCCCAAACTGTAGAGATCGCTGGCAAAAACGGCTTTCCCTTTCACCTGTTCCGGGGCGGTATAAGCCGCAGAACCGATGACCGTACCCGTTTTTCCCAAGGCTGTTTCCGTTATTAATTTTGCCGCGCCAAAATCCACGAGAATCAAGGCACGATCGCTTTGGCGGCGAATAATATTTTCGGGTTTGACATCTCGATGAATCACTTGATAGGTGTGGATAAATTGCAGCACGGGCAACAGATCGAGCAGTAGCTGCCGAACCTTGTTTTCGTCCCATCGTCCTCCTTTCGATAACTCTTGGTCTAAATTGACTCCTCCGATAAACTCCTGTACTAAATACTGACCGTCTGCTTCTGTAAAATAATCGAGGAGTGCGGGAATGTGAGGATGAAATCCGAGCATCTCTAAACGCTGAGCTTCTTGTGTGAATAACTCTGCTGCTTTTTCTGTATTATTGCTGCCCGATTGCAGCCAAAATTGTTTGATGGCACAGTAAGGCTGCGATCGCTTCGACTCATCAACACCCTTAAAGGTTCTGCCAAAACCTCCTTGTCCGATGAGTTGAATGGCACGGTAGCGGTTTTTCAGCAGTAAATTAGAGCCGCAACTTTTGCAAGTCTCAGCCTCGCGAGAATTTTCTGGCTGCTGACAATTTCGATTAACGCAATAACAAACGCGATCGCTCTTAGTTGCGATCTTTTCTGGCATAGATGGACTCATCGCAATCATTCCTCAATCAAGTTTCGACTCCTGCGATCGCTCGCATTGAAGCTGTTGTTACTCTCTCAGTGCAATTGAGGAAATTTTTGGCAATTGAGGAAAATCTTTTTATAAAACTTTACGATGCGTCTGATTAGGACGTAACTGCTAACTTTTCCAAGTCAAGATTATTGGCACAGGGTCGATCGCTTTCAAAATCGCTAAGATTGGCGAGGGTTGTTTTGGCAATTTCCGTCATGGCTTCTCGGGTGAAAAAGGCTTGATGTCCGGTGATTAAAACATTCGGAAAAGTAAGCAAGCGTCCGAAGTCATCATCTTGAATGACAACATCGGATAAGTCTTCAAAAAATAGTTTGTCTTCTTCCTCGTAAACATCAATCCCTAAATAGCCAATTTGCCCGGATTTTAAGCCGCGAATGACAGCTTGAGTATCGATTAAACCGCCGCGACTGGTATTAATTAACATCACTCCTTTTTTCATGCAGGCGATCGCGCGATCGCTAATAATGTGATAAGTCGAGGGTAAAAGGGGACAGTGCAGGGTAATAATATCGGCTTTGGCGATCGCTTCTTCAAGGGGGAGATATTCCATCCCCAAAGCGAGACAATCGGGATTTTCATAAACATCGTATCCCACCAAATGACAGTCAAATGCCTTGAGGCGTTTGGCTGTTAAAGCGCCGATTTTTCCCGTCCCGATGACCGCAGCCACGCGATCGCGCATATCGAACCCCAACATCCCCGAGAGGGCAAAATTTCCTTCTCTGACGCGATTGTAGGCGCGGTAAATGCGACGATTCAACGCTAACATCAAACTGATAGTATGTTCCGCAACAGCATAAGGAGAATAAGCGGGAACTCGCGTGATGGTGAAACCTAAGTTTTTCGCGATCGCCAGATCGACATTGTTATAACCCGCACAGCGCAAGGCAATTAAGCGCGTATTGCCTCCAGAGAGAGTCAGGAGGGTGGCTGCGTCTAGATTATCGTTGACAAAGACGCAAATTGCCGGAAACTCTCGGGCGAGAGGGGCAGTTTCTCGATTGAGGGCGGCTTCTAAAAAAGTGAGTTCGTGTTGTCCGTCACAGTTAGCAGCTTCAAAGAACTCGCGATCGTAGGGTTTGGTGCTGAAAATGGCAACGCGCATACTTTCAATGCTCAAAGGAGAAAGATCGATCCTTGCTCAGGATAGCGTATCTCGGCGATCGCATCGCACCAATTATCGAGAGGAAAATCGCATCAAGTCTCGCGATCGCATCCTCCCAAAACTTGCCAATACTTCATTGCTTGCTGACTCGTCCAATGCAACCATTCAGGATCGCCCAAGGTCAGGATCTCCTCGGGTTTAATTGGACTTAGCCCCAAAGCTGCGATCGCTTCTTTTGCCACCGCCCGAGCCAATAAGGGCGGCACGGAATTCCCCACCTGTCGAAACCCGTGCCATTTGGTGGCATGGAGGCGAAACCAGTCGGGAAAAGAGTGCAACCGCGCCGCTTCCCGCACGGAAATCACCCGATGATGTTTGGGGTGGATGGGACGGGCGGAGGTATGCGCCCCTCGTTCCGCATTCGTTCCCGCCCGTAAGGTGCAGCAGTATTCTTGCCAACACAACCGTTTAAAGCGACTGATTTTCTCCATTTTTCCGGGGATTGTCTTTTTGAAACGGGCGATGGAGGTTTCTCGGTGGCGAGTGCGACGAAATCCGGTTAAAACATGGCGTTCCCACGCGCGGGGATAGGCACGATCGCCCTCATCTTCCATCTGTCCCCGCAACCGTCTGACATATTCGCTAGCACTCTTTTCTAACTTTCTTAACCGATAAGGCGTTAAGGGCAACGTATCACTCGCGAAGAGTTTGGGAAAATCATCTAAATTGGGTAAATCCGCGATCGCATCCCACACCGTCGGCGGATCGCTTAAGGGAGTGGGATAGGGAAAATTGCGTTGTTCTTGCTTGCGCCCGAGCAAAAATAAGCGCTTGCGAATTTGCGGCACCCCAAAATCAAGAGAATTGAGCATTTGTACCGGTTCGGTAATGCGATACCCTGCCTGTTTGAATTCTTGTTTAACGCGTCGTAATAACCATTTATATTTTCCCAGTCGTAAACCGGGAACGTTTTCCATGACAAAATAGCGCGGTTGTAGTTCGATAACCAAGCGGCAAAATTGCAGAACTAAATTATTGCGATCGTCCTTGGGATCTTGTTTTCCCATCGGTGAAAACCCCTGACAGGGAGGGCCGCCAATCACCAGATCGATCGCGTTCATTTCCGGCTTGATTTCCTGAGCCGCTTGTAAAATTTGCGCCCCGGTTAACTCTGCCACATCTGCACATAAAACCCGCGCGTGAGGGAAATTAAATTCGTGAACTAAGGCGTGAACGGGATCTTTTTCCACTGCCACTACGACATCAAAACCCGCCTGTTCCGCCCCGAGGGAAAATCCTCCAGCCCCAGCGAATAAGTCGATCGCGATTGGTCTTGACAAATTCTCATTCATGTGTATGCGATCGCTTTCTCCTCGGCAATAAAATTCATCGGTTCGCAAAATTACCCAATTGCGATTTTATTCAGATCAAATGTATCGATCGAGCCATTGTCACTAGGCATAACAATTCGCGATCGCATATGACAAAAATAATGATCGGAATATGTAGAATGTTTTCCAGATATTCATCTTTTCTCCTTTCTCCTTCTTAAGATACACTGACCGATGAGAGCCATCGTCAACAAGCAAGCGTGAAATTTTTATTTATTATTGACCCCATTTCCCTCCTCAACCCCGGTCACGATAGTAGCGTGGCAATGATGGAAAGCGCCCAACAATTAGGACATGAAGTTTGGATAACAGAAGTCGATCGCCTCAGCGTTATTTCCGGGCAAGCGTGGGGCTTTCTTCAACCCGTTAGTGTAACACCTGTGGAACAAAAAGGCGATCGCTGGGTTGCACGAGAGCAATGGTATCGACTCGGGGAAGGGAGTTTACAGCCCTTAGAAGCAATGAATGCGGTCATAATGCGG
This sequence comes from Spirulina sp. LEGE 11439, assembly GCF_059821285.1. Taxonomy (NCBI): domain Bacteria; kingdom Bacillati; phylum Cyanobacteriota; class Cyanophyceae; order Spirulinales; family Spirulinaceae; genus Spirulina; species Spirulina sp. LEGE 11439. The sequence continues at coordinate 10,111 of NZ_JCAMRX010000034.1, read as the reverse complement.
AAAGACCCTCCCGTCACCATTCCCTATCTCTACGTCACGCAAATTCTCGATCTTGTCAATCCAGCAAAAACCTTGGTTGTGAATCGTCCCAGAGGATTACAAGCAGCCAATGAGAAGTTATACGCCCTCAATTTTCCGACCGTCATTCCGGAAACTATTGTCACTCAAGATAAACAAGTGATTTTAGAGTTTGTGAACAAACAAAGAGCCGGAGTTTTAAAACCGTTGGACGGGAAAGGTGGAGAGGGAATTTTATTTCTGCAAGATGGCGATCGCAATCTCAATTCTCTCATTGAAATTAGCACCCATTGGGGCAAAGAACCCGTAATGATTCAGGAATATTTACCTGCCGCTTCTGAGGGGGATAAACGGATTATTGTATTAGTGGGAGATCCTATCGGAGCCGTTAATCGCATTCCCGTGGGCAAAGAGTTTCGAGGCAATATGGCTGTAGGGGGACGCGTGGCCAAAACAGAAATTACCCAGCGCGATCGCGAGATTTGCAGCGCCGTTGCTCCTAAATTAAAAGAGGATGGTTTGTATTTTGTTGGCTTAGATATTATTGGTGGCTATTTAACCGAAGTGAATGTCACCAGTCCCACCGGCATCCGAGAAATCGATCTCCTTGACAATGTTTCTTTAGGAAAAAAGGTCATTGAATGGATTGTATCAGTCGTTTCAGCGAACAGCGAACAGTAAACAGTAAACAGCGAACAGTCACCTGTTAAAGATTACCAATGAATGAAAATCCAGTGAATGATAAATCATGGGCAATGTTATGTCATTTATCTTCTTTGTCTTGGTTTTTATTTGCACTTCTCGGTATCCCGATTCCTTTTGTAGAAATCATTATTCCTTTAATTATTTGGTCGGTCAAAAGAGAAGAATCTGAATTCATTGATTTTCATGGTAAAGAATCCTTGAATTTCCATATTTCTTGGACGCTTTATCGATTATTTTTGTTTTTAATTGGAATTTCCATATTTTTTGCGATCGCGAATACTTTTTTAACCTCAGTCGATAATCCCAATTCAACAGAGATTGCAACAGTAATTATGATAGCACTCATCTATTTTACTATTTTCATTACTTTATCTCTGATTGGAACTATTTTTGTAATTATTGCCTCAGTCAAAGCCAGTAAAGGAAATTATTATCGTTACCCTTTAACTATTCGTTTTTTACGTTAAGTGGATTTGGTATAGGATTTTTTAGTTATCTTTGCCCAATGCACCGGGAGATCCTGAAAGCGTTTTTTGCGGAGAACAAGTCAAGATTGCAATGGCTAGAGTTAGAATGTAGGGAGCAGCATTAAACAAGTAGTAAAATGAATCAATCCCAACGGATTGTAACGCAGGACCGAGAGCTTGTGCGCCTCCAAATAAGAGAGACGCATAGAGACATCGCAAGGGCTGCCAACGGGCAAAAATGACTAAAGCGACCGCCATTAAACCTTGACCGCTTGAAATACGTTCCGTCCAAACTCCGGGATAATAAAGAGAGAGAGAAGCGCCGCCAATTCCTGCCAAAAAACTTCCGGTTATAATGCTCGATATCCTGATCTTAAAAACAGAAATCCCCATTGCTTTTGCTGCTTGCGGACTATTGCCAACTGCGCGAATTAATAAGCCCCAATGAGTAGATTGAAACAACCATTGTATCAAGAAGGCCAATAGAATTCCTATGATCAACAAAGGACTTATTTTCAATGCGGCTTGTACTTGATTTAAAGAACTCCAGTTTCCTAGATCGAGCGTGATTAATTGAGGGGCGATAGGTTGAATAAAAGGTTTCCCAAAAAAGAAAGCTAACCCGCTTCCAAATACAATCGCGGCAATTCCGACAGCAATATCATTCACTCTCGGTTGTTGGCATAACCAGCCATGAATTGCCCCCAAAATTGCCCCCGATAATCCGGCCACTAAAATCCCGCACCAAGGAGCAAAAAAGTTACCTAATGTGTCTTGAGTCAAATAAGAAACGGCATAAGCACTCATGGCTCCCATCAATACTGTCCCTTCTAAACCTAAATTAATTTTGCCGCTTTTTTCCGTCAGACATTCGCCCAAACTAACGAAGAGAAACGGCGGACTTCCCCGCAAAGTTCCGGCGACAATTGCAAGGGGAACTCCCCACCATCCTAATTCTGCCATTATTATTTGTTGGTCATCTCAGTGAACAGTTATCAGTTCCGATCGCTTTTCCATTGTAGGCAAGAACGTCTCGCGATCGCAGAATTTAGGGCGCATTGAAAAAAGCGATCGCATTGCTCATTGCTGATTGAGAAGATATTTTTCTTGTATCATTGATAATGTTGCTTTGGCTTCCTCAGAGTTTTCAGCAAGATTAGCAAATTCAAGAAAACGCAGCAGTTCTTTACGTAATAAATTGCGTTCGACTTCCCACGTTTCGCGATCGAGTTCGGGAGGGATCGCGATCGCATCGAATAAAGTCGCGGTGGTTTTCCCGGGATGAGGGCGCAAAATTCGTCCCCGACGTTGAATAAATTGACGAGGATTGCTCGTACTGGCCAGAATGACCGCATTTTGAATCGCAGGAATATCGACTCCTTCATCCAGACAGCGAATGGAAACTAATCCTTGCAGATCTCCCCGTTCAAATTGTTCTCGCAATTTTTCCCGTTCGGCTAAGGGCGTATCGGCTGTATAAATATTGACGCGATAGCCTAATTCCGTCCCTAAAATACGCGTAACGGCGGTTAATTGACGTTCGGAAGTGCCAGCATGTTCTACCATGCCATCACCGCAATAAAAGAGTGTGTGAGTGGTGTCAAGGCGAGTTTTCATTAACTCTCGTAACAGTTCGAGCTTATTTGCCGCAGAACCGATGAGACGCGATCGCTTCATCAACAAAGAAGTGAGCGTTTCATTGCCCTGTAAGTTATCATTTTCCGACAACGCCCAGCCGATTTGCTGAGTTAATTTGGCATAGATGACTGCTTCTAAAGGAGTGAGTTCTACGAGTAAAGGGTAATAGAAATAGCGAACGAGAGCGCCTCGTGCGATCGCGTCTTTGAGGGTAAATTCCGGCTGGAGAACCGTGCCAAAATACTCCCAGAGGGCACCGGTACCCTCCTCATCAAAATAGCGCTCTGGGGTGGCAGAAAGGGCAAGGCGCAAACCAATATGGTCTGGCAAACACTCTTCTAAGCGCTGCGACCCTAAATGATGCGCCTCGTCGCCGATAATGAGGGTTTTCGGAGGAAAAAATTTAAGCTGAGATTGGAATCCTTCGGTGATAAACGTAGAATTGGTAACAATGACCGTGAGAAAAGCGCGATCGCCAGTACGAAGATTGTAAATTTGATTCGAGAGTTCGTTTTGCCACTTACGAACGCTCTCAAAGGCGAGGAGGGGTTGGAGGTTGAACCGTTCGCATTCCCTTCCCCATTGAGCGACGAGATGCCGGAAAGGACAGACAACTAAAAGCACTTGTAAGCCAATCTGACGATAAAGCTGCGTAGCGATCGCGAGAGCCGCGATCGTTTTACCGCTTCCCGTCGCCATTTTGAGAATGCCTCGTCCTCGATTGCGAAACCAATTTTCTACCGCTTGATGTTGATAATCTCGCAATTGCAGAGAAGCAGGGAATTCGGGAACGTAGTGAGGAAGAGCATCATACTTTCCTCTCGCTTCAGCAACGCGACGAGAGCGAGAAATCGCAGCATATGCAGCCGCCAACCGCTCCCAGTCGATCGCGCCGATCTCATCCCATTTATTGTTCATTGCTCATTGAGAGGAGAGTTCCCCACTAAACTGATTATAGGAACGTCGCTTAAGTTCAACAGATTCCCTGCGAGGTTCGAGATTAAAGATTTCTCGTAAAACATCATCCACCTCCTCGTATTTAACGGCTCCTTTGCCATTAAAACGCACTCGATCTTCACCATCAAAAACCAAAATTTGTGGGAGAACTCCTTCGTAATAGTAACCGGGTTCGTCCGATTGATAAGAATCTTTAACGGGAAGAGAATCAACATTGATGGGAACAAAAACAGCGACTCGTCCGTAAAAGTCTTGTAGGTGCGAAACCGTGCTGGCAAAGCGCTTACAATCGCGACTATCATCAATGTAGAAATCCAGAATTACGGGTTGAGGGGAAGTGAGGGCTTCCTTAAACGTCGATCGCGTTGGTACGAGAGAACCATCCCCCGCATAAAGAACGAAGATATTGCCATCATAGCGATCGTTATCAATGCCAGCCCGAGCGGGAGATAGCGCCAAAAAGAAACAAGTTAAAGCGATCGCCAGACCTAACACACAGCGATATAGCCAAATTTTCCCTCGCGTTGTCCCGAATTCGTACAGATGAGAACGTATCATAAATTTCAATATCAGTTGCTAACAGGTCAATAGGAGGCAGTGAGGTTTCCCGATCTGCCTCAACCTCCGCTCTCAATTATCAATGACAGAAGGGAAAACAGGAAATGAAGATGAGGGAAGTTTTGCCTTTGATTCCCTGTTACTCTTTTCTCGCACCTTCCAATCCCTGCTAATATTCAGCAAGGGCAAACAATCCATCCAATGTACAAGGCTACAGACTACAGCACGAGGAGTAGATATGGCTGAACTCAACAAAAAAGAAATGCGCGATCGCCTTGGCAACGTCGAGCAAATTCGCGAAATCCTTTTTGGAACGCAATTGCGGGGATACGAGCAGCAATTTGACAAAATGGAGGCTGATTTTGTTGCCTTGCAGCGAGAAGTGCGCGATCGCCTCGATCAGATGCAATCTTCTCTATCCTCAGACATGAAAGCACTGGCAGATTCTCTGGAGAAAAAACTGAAATATCTCAGTTTGACCACCCACGAGGAAACCACCAAGTTATGGCAGAAAATCGACCAAACCAGCCAAAAACAATCCACCACCCTCGAGGCGCTCAATAAAAATTTCAGTACGAAAACTTCTGCACTCAAGGAAGAATTAACGCAAACCCGCGAACATTTTCAGTCTGACAGTCAAACCTTAAAGACGAAAATTTTTGCAGAACTGGAAAAATGTTTTTCCAATCTCAAAGACACCAAAGTCTCGCGCACGGATTTGGCGGAAGTCTTATTTGAGTTGTGTATCAAAGTGAAGGGAACGGATTTTGTGCCCGATCTCAAAGAAGCAATGGAAAGCCGCTTGCAAGCTGAATTTTTGCTCCCTGACGAAGATTCTGAAGAAAAAGACAGTCCTCAGCGATCGGGCATAATGGAATGAGTCGATTCTCGTCATGCGCGGGGAAACCCCAAACAATGAAACTTTTGCGTTTGCGAAAGATGGGCTTAACTGTATCGGAGAGCGCAGTCTCAGTCGTATCGCGATCGCCATCTTGTCAAGATAGGGTGCAAACTAGAAATGTAGCAATCCGAGTATCGGCTTGACGCTCGGCTTCGGCTCAATCGATCGACCGCTATGTCAGAAACCCCATCGCCTCATAACCCGGAAAGCGAGGCGAAAGCCAAGACCGAATCATCCCAGTCAAGCCCTCAAGACAGCGAACAACTTGAGGGCTTATTCAATCTGATGGGCGATTTGCAAATCGCTCTCTCTCATTCTGCCAATTCTTCTCAACCAGAGAAGGCACCGACTTCTCGCCCGCGTAAAGTACCGCCGCCGCCGCCTTCTTTGATGAAAAACAAAGGGAAGGCTTCGACTTCCTTCGGCGATCGCACTCCCCTATCTCCCGAAGCTCGCACTTCGACTTCCCTCGGTAACCGTCAAGAGAAACTCGAATTCAGCCAGAGGGACGAATTAGAGGAGTTTTTGTCGTCTGGGGAGAATGAGGAAGGAGCGACGCTACCTCCTCTACCGACGGCTTTATCTGAATTAGAGATTGCGCCGCCACCGCTCTCTCCTCCCGCAACTGAGAGAACATTAGAAGCGATCGCTATTCCTGTCGAAACCGAGAAGATCGAGAAAGTTATCAAGACCCGGGCCGAAGCGATCGAAAACAATCTTGCTAATGAATTACCTGTTCCGAAAAAATCGAGTTCCTTATCCGCATGGTTGTACGGGGAATCTGGAGAAGATACGGAAGAGACCGTAGAACGCTTGCGGCTGCTGCTTTTGGATTTACTGATCGATGAGGAAGAATCGACACCAGACGATCGCGACAAAGAAAATCGGTCTCTCAATGAAGCCACCCAAAGACAAATCGCCAGACTCGATCGCAAGCTACACGATCCGGAAATATTGAGTAAGTTGATTTTTCCGATTTTTGGGACTCTTTTGCAAAACAAGATCGATCGCACTCCCGATGATGTCGTTAAGGCGTTTACCCCTCTCATTAATCTCATTATTGAGGAGCGCGGACGCGAAGATAAAGCTGCTATGAGCAAAGCCTTGGCCAGTATCATTCCCGGGGCGCTCTCGAAACAAATCGGCGATGCTCCCGACGAGGTGATTCAAGCGATCGCGCCAGCTATGGGACGCTCCATTAAAGAGCAAATTCGCCTCGATAAAGATGCGATGGTGGATGCCCTTTATCCCGTTATCGGTAATAGCGTCTCTAAATACATGGGAGAAGCGATCGAGGGTATTAATAAACGCATCGAGAGCGCCTTTAGCATACAGGGAATCTATCGCAAATTGCGATCGCGAATGCAAGGGGTTTCAGAAGCAGAATTAATTCTCACTCAATCCATTCCTTTTGAGGTGCAAGCGGCGTTTTTAATTCACAAAGAGTCCGGGTTGGTGATTGCAGAGGCACAAAAGTCCGGTTCTCAAGCCCTTGAATCCGATATGATGGCGGGAATGCTAACGGCAATTCGCAGCTTTGCCAGCGAGTGCGTGCCGCAAGAGGGTAAAACCTCGGAATTAACCGAGGTGGATTACGAAAGTTTCCAGATTGTCATGGAAGTGGCAGGATATTGCTATATTGCCACCGTAGCCCAAGGAGAAGCGCCTTCAGGCTTCTACACCAAGTTGAGAAATACCCTCAGCGCGATCATTCTCAATTATAGCTATGGGGAATTGCTCGAGAAATATAACGGCGATCCGAGTACAATTCCCCCTGCGGTCAATGAGTTGCTCGAGTCTCTCATTTACGATCCCATTGAGGTCGAACCCCCACCCAAACCGAAACCTTTTGGGTTTTTAGCGATCGCACTCCTTTTGTTCTGTTTTATCGGCATTCCTTGGGGAATCTCAGCACATCGCCAACGGGTCGCTCGGGGGTTAGAGCGCCAAGTGATGGGAGCTTTGCACGCCAATGAGGAGTTGGCCTTTTATCGCGTCGATGCGGAAGCACGGAAACGAACTTTAACGTTAAACGGACAGGTTCCGAGCGATCGCTTGCGCCAACAGGCGGAAAATATCGCCGCTTCCTTGGCTCTGGATTGGAACTTAAATAACGAAATCGTTACGGTAGGGTTGTTAACCGATCCCGATCGCCTGCGCTTGGAACTCGAGCGACAAAGTTTAGTCTTTAATCAATTACCCGGGGTAAAAATTACAGCACGCTATGATAAGGCAAAAGGCATCGTTATTGTGGAAGGGGGAATCGGAGAAAACCAACACGGGGAAAAAATTGTCGAAACTTTTGAGAAAATTCCGGGGGTGAATTCTGTTTTACTGACTTTGAACGAGCGGCCTGTCCCCAGTCAAGAGCGAATTTGCTTCGATCGCGGCCAACTCGAAATTGCTCGTCAGGATATTAACGATAAACTATTACCTCTTGCGGAGTATATCAAAGTCAATCCCGAAATTAAACTTCGCATCATCGGTCATACTGATAGCGGTGGTGAAGATGAATTGACGGAAGATCTCGCCCCCCGGCGAGCCGTTGTGGTCAGACGAGTATTGCGAGATGCTGGAATCGCAAGCGAGCGACTGGAAACGACAACAGGGGTGAAACAATTTCCACCGGGGGTCACAGCAAAAGATCCCCTCTGGGTCAGTCGGTGCGTCAGATTTGAAGAGGTTAAAACAGCCAAGACCAATTAAATTCAGTTTACTTGATAAACGCAATGACCGTAATTTCTAAAAAAATGTGTATGCTGGGGGATTTTGGAGTCGGTAAAACGAGTCTGATTCGCCGTTTTGTGGAGCGTCAATTTAGCGATCGCTATCTTTCCACGGTGGGGGTGAAAATTTCTCGTAAAACCGTTTCCTTGCAGGACGTACAAGGGGAAAAGGAGCAAGAATTAAAGTTATTAATTTGGGATATTGAGGGACATACAAAATTTAAGGGAATTTCACCCACTTATTTACAAGGCTCGAGCGGAGTCTTAGTCGTTGCGGATCTGACCCGTCTAGACACGATCGATCATTTGCGCGATCGCATTCAAGAATACCGAGATATTAATCCCCAAGGACAAATTGCGATCGCTCTCAATAAGAGCGATTTGTTGGAGGAGGAGGAGGTCTTGGAAATCAAAAGTAAATTCAATTTTCCCGAGGCAATCTTAGGAATCTATAACACTTCTGCCAAAACTGGAGAAAATGTCGATACAATTTTTGAAGAATTGGCATATAAACTATGGTTAACCAATGGTTGAATGAGGAAACAATTTATGAGCCAAGCGGTTTTATCAGAAATTTTTGTTCCCAGCTATCTCAAGTATTTTCTTCTCGATGAAGAATTTAAGATTTTAGATTGTTCGGAAAATCTAGAAAAGTTCTCTGACATTCCTCAAGAATTTGGGTTGGGAAAAGATGCTCGCATTGCTTTTCCCGAGCTAGTCGGCTTGGAAAAAATTTTGGCAGAAATTCTCCAAGGAGATAGAAATCAGTTTCAATGTCAGGGAATTGCACGAGTTCTCGATGGTGATACTCGGATTTATTTTGACTTAATTTTTGAAAAGATCGAGGATTATGCGATCGTTTTAATTAAAGATGTTACTGAGATGATGAATCTCAATCAACGATTGTTCCAGCAAGTGAATGAAAATGGGTTAGTTATTGCGGAGTTAACGGCAACTAAAGATTATACGAAGAAAATTATTTCCTCAATGGGGAATGTTCTTTTTGTCACAACGCGATCGGGAAATATCAAAACTGTTAATCAAGCCGTACAGCAATTATTTCAATATAGCGAATCAGAGTTAATTGGCTTATCTATTTCAGAAATTATTAAAGATCGAGAGGAATTATTAGCACGCGATCGCCAAAGACTGTTAGCTGGAGAAGCTGTAGAAGATATTCAAGTGAAATGTACGAGTAAGCAAGGTCATCATGTTATTGTTGAATTTTCTTGTAGTGTCATCCAAACTGAAAAGAAAATTCCGGCTTTTATTTATATTGGACGAGATATTACCGAACGCAAGCGAGCAGAAGCAGAGATCGAAAAAGCTCTCGCACAAGAAAAGGAATTAAACGATCTCAAATCTCGCTTTATTTCTATGACTTCTCACGAATTTCGGAATCCCTTATCAAGTATTTTAATGTCACTGGAATTGTTGGAAAATTATAGCGATCGCTGGCCGGAAGAAAAAAAGAGCAAACATTTGAAGCGCATCAAACAATGTACTGATAATATGACTCGACTATTAGAAGATATTTTAACAATTGGTCGCGCCGATGCGGGAAAGTTAGAAGTTAAACCAGTAAAATTAAATTTAGCAGAATTTTGCCGAGAATTAGTGGAGGAATTCCAACTCACAGCCGGAGAAAAGTATCAAATTCAATTACAATGTTCTCCCGATCTCAATTCAATTCGCATGGATGAAAAACTGCTCCGTCATATTTTCACCAATTTGTTATCTAATGCTGTAAAATATTCCCCTGATGGTGGTACAATTGATTTTACAGCGATGCGAATCTCTCAAAAAAAGCAGGATAGAGAAATAGAGAAAGTTAAGTTTACAGTCAGCGATCGCGGCTTAGGAATTCCGCCAGAAGATCGCTCGCGTTTATTTGAACATTTTCATCGTGCCAACAATGTCAAAGATATTTCAGGAACAGGTTTGGGATTATCAATTGTTAAAAAAGCAGTCGATTTATATGATGGAGTTATAAGTTTTACCAGTGAAGTTGGAGCAGGAACAACCTTTCATGTTATTTTACCTATAATTGATAACTGATAACTGATAACTGATAACTGATAACTAGTAACTGATAACTGATAACTGATAACTGATAACTGATAACTGATAACTGATAACTG
>NZ_JCAMRX010000033.1:0-68802 GCF_059821285.1 Spirulina sp. LEGE 11439 | reverse complement strand
AAAGCCGTCCTCCGCTCCGCTAAAGGACGGGGCTTTAGACCCAATTTTTTGGTAACGCACCATACAATTTCTAGAAGGCGATCGCGCAAACTCATTATTAGACCTCTCCGGGAAACCTGATTTCAGTACAGAATAATCAGCATTGCAGCCCTGTTTTTTCGAATTATCGGAGATGTCTATTGGGTTTTGGCGATCGCTTTCACTTCTGCAAGGGATAAATTTAAGGCTTCGGCAATTTGTTCGGGATGTAATCCCAAAACTGAGAGTATAAAATTTTAACGAGTGTTGCGCGATCGCATGGGTTGCAAAGTCAGGTAAAACGAAAAAGGAAGGAATTTCGGTTCGGGAAGAAGAATTTCGATAGTATAATCCCGTTAAGATTTGTTGCAAAAACGAACAAACGTTCCGAAAAATGGCTTCTTCTATTGAGGTTCATTCGATAAAAGTAGTCTATGGCTGGATCTTCACCGGGAAAATTCAATGATTGCCAAACAAAAAACACCGTTAGAAGTATTGCCTCCCGATCTCGATCGCGATCGCTTACCCAAGCATGTCGCGGCTATTATGGACGGGAATGGTCGCTGGGCCAAGCGTCAGGGAATGCCGCGAATTATGGGACACCGACGCGGAGTGTATGCGTTGAAGGATTTATTGCGGTGTTGTAAAGATTGGGGAATTCCAGCTTTAACTGTTTATGCCTTTTCGACAGAAAATTGGGGTCGTCCTCTCGAAGAAGTGGAATTTCTGATGACCCTATTCGAGAAGGTTTTACGGCGGGAATTGGCGGAAATGATGCAAGAAAATGTCAGAATTCGGTTTGTGGGCAATTTGGCGGCATTACCTCCTTCCTTACAAGAAGAAATCGCCCGCTCGATGGAGGATACTCAGAACAATCAAGATGTTGAATTTACCGTTGCGACGAACTATGGGGGGCGACAGGAAATTATCCAAGCATGCCGGGCGATCGCCATGAAGGTGAAAGCGGGGGAAATCGAACCCGAGGCGATCGACGAGGCAATATTTGAGGAACACCTGTACACTCACGATTTATCTCACCCTGACTTGTTAATTCGCACCAGTGGAGAAATGCGAATTAGCAATTTTCTCTTGTGGCAAATGGCTTATGCGGAGATTTATGTAACCGAAACGCCTTGGCCGGCTTTTGACCGAGAGGCATTCCACCAAGCACTTATCGATTATCAGCAACGGGAACGGCGTTTTGGTAAAGTTGGTAAAAAGATTTAATTCATCATTAATGTTCAAACAATTGAGAAATAAGGCGATCGCAGTTTTTTTAACCAGAATGGCTGTAGCGATCGCCCTCGTTCTTTGTCTCTCCATGCTTCCGGCTTTTGCCAATAGTGAGACAAAAGTTCCCGTCGTCCTCAATGGTCGCGTCGTCTTTGAAGTCGGGTCATTTGAGGAGTTTAGTGCTACCGAGCGTGCCGAATCTATTAACGATCGCTTAAAAGAGGTTGCCGATACCCAAAAGCCTTCGGAAGTTGTTATTGAAAGTCAAGATAAATTTGTTGTCATTCGGATCGGCGATCGCTATCTCTTGACGGTGACGGAACAAGATTTACGAGGAGGAAGAACACCCCGAGAACAAGCTCAATTTTGGGCGCGACGACTCCAACAAATTTTGCAAGAAGCGCAGAGGGAAAAACAACCGGAATATTTACGAAATCGAGCTATTTTGGGCGGAGCGATCGTATTAGTGGCGATCGCGCTACATTGGGCGTTCGGACGATTGTGGCACTATCTTCAAGAACAAATTATTGCCAGACGGGGAGAAGGAGAAAGACCTCGCGATACTCCTTCTAATTCAACATTATTTTTTAAATTAACGCTGTTATTAATTCGGGCTTGGTTGTGGGGAAGTGTTATTTTTTCCATTGCCGATCTATTTCCCCTTTCCCGTCAGTGGAGTTATGAAATTCGCGAGATTTTACGGATTAGTTTTACGTCTTCTTTTGTCACATTAGGCGATCGCGCTTATTCAATTATCGATCTGGCACTGTTATTATTGATGCTCTGGGGGACTTTTGTTGCGGTTGGAATCGCGATGAGATTATTGCGAACTCGCCTGCTACAATTAACCCGAATCGAACGGGGAGTACAAGAAGTTATTTCCGTTCTCCTGCGCTATAGTTTGCTTCTGATCGGAACAATTATTGTTTTACAAATTTGGGGCATTAATTTGAGTTCTCTCGCCCTATTAGGGAGCGCGATCGGGGTTGGGATCGGCTTGGGTTTTCAAGATATTGCCAAGAACTTTGCGAGTGGTTTGGTGTTACTCTTTGAGGGGTCGATTCAGGTAGGAGATTTTATCGAACTGGAAACGCAGATGGGAACGGTAGAAGAGGTCGGCGCTCGCAGTATTATTTTACAAACGTTGGATAAAATTTCGATTATTGTTCCCAACTCCCGCTTATTAGAAGATGAGGTGATTAATTGGACGCATTCTAATCCTGTTTCTCGCTTGCATATTCCTCTCGGAATTGCCTATGGAAGCAATCTCAATCAAGTTAAAAATATTTTATTACAAGCTGCACGAGAGCATCCAGATATCCTCTCTTCTCCGGCTCCCAATGTTATTTTTATCGGGTTCGGCGATAATTCTTTGGATTTTGAGTTGCTTGTTTGGAGTGCCGAGCCCAGTCGTCAGGTTGTTCTCAAAAGCGATCTCTATTTCCGCATTGAAGCGTTATTAAATCAAGAAGGAATTGAAATTCCTTTTCCGCAGCGAGATTTGAATTTGCGATCGCAGAATCTCCCGATTCAACTTTCTCCTCAACTCGAACAAGGGATTTTAAAGTTTTTGGAAGGGCGATCGAGTTCGGATCGCGAGCGCCCCAACTAAAAAACCGCCTTGCTGTATAGTTTACTTGAACTATTTTAAATAATAATATCAAGCCAAAGTTATTATCGATCCGGAAACAGGGAATTTTCGTGCGATTAGAGTTGATGAGAAAGCAGGATTCAAAAAAATTAAATTGCTTCCTCAATACGAATACCATGAAGGAAAGTGGCACGATCGCTAATTGATGAATTTTTGTAACGATTAATTGACTTTTGCATCTCGATCGCCGCGAAACTCAATTGCTCAGAAATCAAAGTCAGTTTAAATATCTACACAATTCGCGATCGCATTCCCCCACTTTTTTCTACAGTAGAAGAAGGCTCGTCAACTTAAGACTAGGGTAAATTCAGTCATGTCCCGTCCCCACCAATTATCCATACTTGCTTCCAGTTTAACTATCACTTTGCTCGTGATTGCTGCTTGCGCCCAAAAACCTGCAAATCAAGAGACTCCCGAGCCTGCATCAACGTCTCCTACAGCCGAATCCACCCAAGAAGAGACTAACGAGAATGGAACTGATGCACCACCTATTGCTCAAGCCAATCAAAGCACGAAAAATCAATATCGCGTTAAGGTATATTTTCCTAAGAATGGCAATATCGAATCCGTTGTACGAGAAACGAATAATCAAGGAGTTGCCAAGTTTGCGATCGCGCAGTTGGTACAGGGACCCGCAGACAGCGAGAAACAAAATGGGTTAAAAAGTGCGATCGCGTTACAGGGAAGTTCTAATTGCGGGGCGGATTTTGCGATCGCGATCGAAGAAAAAGTAGCAAAGTTACGCTTTTGTCGCGAGGTCGTTTCCGAGAAAAATCCTCAAGTTAATCAAGCGATCGAAGCAACATTAAAACAATTTTCTACCGTCGAGAAAGTCGCTATTTTAGATCGAAATGGGAACTGTTTGGAAACCGGGGATAATACTTGTTTGGAACAAGTCCAACCGCCCAATAAATTAACCTTAACGGGACTGGGTGGAGTAGAAATCGGTATGACCATTGAAGAAGCCAGCCAAAAAACAGGAATTCAGTTTGTTAATAACCCGAGTGGTGGAGAAGAACACGGTTGTTTCTACTATAAAGCCGCTCAAGAACCGCAAGATGTTTACTATATGGTAACAGAGGGAAAAATTTCTCGGATTGAAGTGAATACCAAGAAGATTACGACCTTAAGCGGGGCAAAAATTGGCGATACAGAGGAACGAATTAAAGCACTCTATCCGGGGAAAATTGAAGAAGAAGGCCATGAATACGTCCCCGGTGGGAAATATTTGATTTTTGTACCAGAAGATGATTCTAATCAAAATTATCGTGTTATTTTCGAGACGAATGAAAAAGGTATTGTGACGTTAATGAGAAGCGGTAAAACTCCGGAAGTGAGTTGGGTCGAAGGTTGCGTTTAACCAAAATAATGAGGAAAACCTCAATCACACGGATCTTGGCGAATGTTATGAGCGATCGCGGTACTCATGCTCTAATATTGATAGAATATAAAGAGACTCAAAGCCATTTTTTCCCTGAATACTCTCTCGGAACTTTCCTTCAATCGTAAATCCTTCCGTTTCGTATAAATGTTTTGCCCGTTGGTTAAAATCTTTGACATCCAACCAAAGACGATGAGCATTATATTCCTCAAATGCCAATTTTTTAAGCAATTTTAATGTTTCTCGTCCATATCCTTTCCCTTTTTGCGCGATCGCGAGTCGTCTCAGGAACAAACATTGATGGGGATTTTGCAAACCTTCTAAAATAAAATAACCTAATAACTTCTCATCCGCGATCGCTTCAATGATACCGTGAAAGATATCAGGGTTAGAAAAAGTCCCTTGATGCTGTTCTAAGCTCCATTGCAAGATATAGGGACGGTTTTCGCGATCGTCTTCGACGGTTAAAACAAACTCTAAATCTTCGGCTCGCGTTTTCCGTAAATTAATTCTCATTTTAACTCTCGTGACCTTTGCACCAATTACCATTATCGATCATCCTCTCGTTCAACACAAATTGACCTTAATGCGTCAAGTCGAAACGAGTACGGCAAAATTTCGTCAATTACTGAAAGAAATTGGCATGTTATTAGCTTATGAAGTGACTCGCGATTTGCCGATCAAATATGCAGAAATACAAACACCTCTGATCAAAATGAAAGCACCTATGCTGGCCTCAGATAAGAAGTTAGCGATCGTTTCTATTTTACGAGCAGGACAGGGACTTTTAGATGGCATGTTAGAATTAATGCCTTCGGCAAGAGTCGGTCATATTGGCTTATATCGCGATCCCAGCACCCACGTTGTCGTTGAATACTATTTTAAATTGCCCCACGATATCGAACATCGAGATATTTTAATTGTCGATCCCATGATTGCTACGGGAAATTCTGCAGTTGCAGCGATCGATCGCGTCAAAGAATATCATCCCCAGTCTCTCAAATTAATCTGTTTGGTCGCAGCACCGGAAGGATTAAAATATTTTCAACAAGAACATCCCGATATTCCTATTTATGCGGCAGCTATTGACGATCGCCTTGACGATCGCGCTTATATTTTACCCGGTTTGGGAGATGTTGGCGATCGGCTTTATGGAACAAAATAGCAATAGATTAGAAAATGGAATATCTGTAAATTCTTATGTTGGACGAATCCCCCTCAAAATTCATTCCTTCCTCTCTTAAATCCTCTTTAAGAAGAGTTTCCGGGACATCCATCAGCGCGATCGCCATTCGCAGACATATCGGCACGTTAATGCTGGCGATCGCATTAATTGTTATCGGTCTTTTCTTCATTTCTCGGTTGCAAGTGGATCTCCTCCCTGCAATTACCTATCCGCGCATTGGCTTGCGTGCGGAGGCGACAGGCATCTCTCCCCAAGTGGCCGTAGAGGAAGTCACAAAGCCCCTAGAAGAGGCACTCAGCGCCACGGAAGGGGTCGTACAGATCTTTTCCCAAACCCGCGAAGGCCGCATCAGTATCGACCTCTTTTTTGAACCGGGAGGGGATATCGACCAAGCCTTAAACGACGCAACAGCAACGCTTAACCGCGCCCGCGATCGCATCCCCGATATCGTGGAAGAACCGCGCTTATTTAAGTTTGACCCCTCCCAACTTCCTATTTATGAATTTGCGCTAGAATCTTCGCTTTTATCTGATGTAGAATTAAGAACTTTTGCTGATGAGGAATTCAGCCGAGAATTGGGAGTTGTTCCCGGTGTATCCGGGGTAGATGTTTCGGGAGGACTGCAAGAAGAAATTCGCGTTAATATCGACCTCAACCGCTTACAAGCTTTGGGAGTCAGTTTACAAGATGTTTTAGATGCGTTGCAAGAACGCAATCAAGATATTGCTGGAGGACGATTGCAAGGAGAAGCCGGAGAACCTTTAACGCGGACAGTAGGACGCTTTCATAGTGTAGAAGAATTACGAAATTTATCCTTAGAAATTGAGAATGATTCTAATCCAATTTTAGGACGGCGGCGTATTTATTTGCGAGATGTTGCTGAGATTATTGACGGCAGTGAAGATCGGCGGGTTTTCGTAACCTTAAATGGAGAACCAGCCGTTAAAGTTAGCATTCAAAAACAACCCGATGCCAATACAATTGATGTGGTTAATAAGGTCAAAGAACGCCTAGAATTTTTACGAGAAGCAAACGTCATTCCCGCAGAAATGGAAATGATTACGACTTTGGATGAATCTCGCTTTATTCAAAATTCGATTCGCAATGTCGTCCAAGCAGGATTAACAGGGACAGTTTTGGCCGCGATCGCAGTATTTATCTTTTTAGGTTCTCTCCGACAAACTTTAATTATTGTCACAGCAATTCCCCTCGCCACCCTGACAGCGATCGTATTAATGAAACTCTTTGGTTTATCGATTAATGTCTTTAGTTTAGGAGGATTGGCATTAGGGGTAGGAATTGTGGTGGATAATTCCATTGTTATGTTAGAAAATATTGCCGAAGGTTTGGGAACAAGTCCAGAAATGAGCCAACGCGATCGCTTTTCTGCTCGAGATGTGATTGAAATAGCACAAATGCGATCGCAGCAAGTGGAATCGGCTTTAATTGCTTCAACTGTAACCAATCTGGTTGCTGTTTTACCGTTTTTGCTCATCGGTGGTTTTATTTCTCTCCTCTTTAACGAACTGATTTTAACCATTAGTTTTGCAGTCAGTGCCTCTTTGATTTTAGCCTTGACTCTCGTCCCGATGTTAGCTTCTCGTTTACTCGCGATTCCTACCCAAAGCGATATCAAAGAATTTTGGTTTTTTCGTCAGTTCAATCATTACTTGTCCGGATTAAAACTGAACTATACTCGTTTGCTATCCCAAGCAATTCGCTTTCGCATTCTGGCAATTCTTCTTGCCTTTCTCATCTTAGGTGGAGGAAGTTGGTGGATGCAGGCTAAAATTCCTCGGGAAATTCTACCGCCAATTAACACCGGACAAGCGCGATTTTTTGCTCAATTTCCTCCCGGAACAACCTTAGAAACCAATAAAAAAGTAACAAATGCAGTCGATCGCATTCTCATGGAACAGCCGGAAACCGACTATATCTTTACCACAGTAGGAGGATTTCTGTTTGGAAATTTGACCATTTCTAATTTATTGAGAAGTTCCAGTACAATTACCGTTAAACCCAATACAAACTTGCCTGCATTTATCGATCGCATTAACACGGAATTTCAACAATTAAACTTAGTGAATACTCGTTTGCGTTTAGTTCCCGAACGAGTCCGAGGAATTATCTTATCGAATTCTCCTCTTTTTCGCTCTGATATTGATATTATGCTGCAAGGAAATGATGAAAAAATTCTCGAACAAACAGGAAAAAGAGTTTTAGAAATATTGGATGAAAACGCAAAACTCACTCGTTTTAATCCTGATGCTGATGCCCCGCAACCCGAAATTCGTATTCTCCCTCAGTGGGAAAGATTGGCAAATTTAGGACTGAATACAGAGGATATTGGAGAAACTATTCAAACCGCCATTCAAGGAACAATTCCTACGCAGTTACAGCGCGGCGATCGCTTAATCGATATTCGCGTACAATTAGGGGAAGATTATCGCCAGCGTATCGAGCAACTGTCGCAAATTCCCTTATTTACAAATAATAATCGCCCAGTTCGTTTAGAAGATGTGGTAAAATTGGAGAAAGGCAATGCCCCTGCTGAAATTCAACGCATTAACCAGCGTCAAGTATTTTTGATTGCAGGAAATTTAAATGAGGGAGCGAGTTTAAGTGCGGCGATCGCAGAAATGAATGCTGTTTTAGACACTATCGAATTACCTTCAGGGGTGCGATTTTTACCCAGTACCGCAGCCGATAGCAATCAACAGTTACAAAATTCATTAAAATTATTAGGAGGATTGGCGGTCTTTTTAGTCTTTGTCGTGATGGCAGTTCAATATAATTCTCTGATCGATCCCTTTGTGATTATTTTAACCGTTCCTCTCGCTTTAGCAGGAGGTATTTTAGGATTGTATATTACACAAACTGCGATCGGAGCAACAGTGTTAGTCGGTGCAGTTCTCTTAGTCGGAATTGTCGTGAATAATGCAATTGTTATGGTAGAATTGGCCAATCAAATTCGCCAAGAATATAATTGCGATCGCACTACCGCAATTTTACAAGCAGCCTTCCAAAGATTGCGACCTATTTTGATGACGACTATTACCACAGTTTTAGGCTTATTTCCCTTAGCATTAGGACTGGGAGAAGGTTCAGAGTTTTTGCAACCCTTGGGAATTGTCGTCTTTTCTGGTTTATCTGTGGCTACACTATTGACGCTATTTGTTATTCCTTGTTTTTATGTTTTATTGCATCCTTCTCGATAATTCAATTTAATGCAAAGCATATTCAACAGCGGTTCTTGCGTGAATTTCCGTCGTGTCGAATAAAGGAATAGCAATATGCTGTTGTTGAATCAATAAACCAATTTCCGTACAGCCTAAAATGATGCCTGCTACACCGCGATCGTGCAATTTTTTGACAATTTTCAAGTATTGAAATCGCGAAACTTCATGTAAGATTCCCAAACAAAGTTCCTGATAAATAACCTGATGAATAAATTCACGTTCATCGGAAGTAGGAAGAAGAATATCAAGATTGTATTTTGTAATCAATCTGCTTTTATAAAAATCTTCTTCCATTGTAAACTTTGTACCAAGCAATCCGATCGTTTTTAACTCTTGTTTTTGAATTTCCATCCCGGTTGCATCGGCGATATGGAGAAAAGGAATCGCGATCGCATTGTCGATAATATCTGCTAATTTGTGCATAGTATTGGTACACAGGATAATAAAATCTGCCCCAGCTTTTTCTAAGGCGATCGCAGCAGAACTTAAAATTTCCCCAGCTTTCTGCCAATTTCCTCGATGTTGCAATAGTTCGATTTCCGCAAAATCAACAGAGTATAAAATACTTTTAGCAGAATGTAAACCTCCTAATTTTTCCTTGGTGATTTCGTTAATTAGTCGGTAATATTCACCTGAAGATTCCCAACTCATGCCACCAATTAAGCCAATTGTTTTCATGCTAATTTCTCCTCTATTCTTCTCGAATCATTGTTGAACAACACGGTAAAAGAGAGGCTCGATGAATTCGGCTATCTTGACCGAATTCTTGTTGCAATACTCTTTTCCACGCTTCTCGAAAGAAAGGCGATCGCTGTCGGTTTTCTGCCAAAAGTGCAAAAAAATCGTACCATAATCCCGCTTCGCCATATAATGCTAATTGAGTTGGTAAAGAGGCGCGATCGATCTGAGATTGTAACTGAGGAGAAAGGGCAATGCGCTTAATTATACCTGATGTAAATCCCGATCCACTATGATCGTTGGGATCGCAAATTAGAGAGAAATGCCATTCATAAGTTTTTCCTGCTTCTAAAGCAATGGGCGTAGAGAGGCGAATGATACCAGAATTTACAGGTAAAGATAATTTGCTATAATATAATTCTTGTGTCCTACCATTTTCAAGATGCTCGACGATAACAAAATCAAAGCTTAAAGCATTATTTTTGGGAACATAAATAAACATTGAAGGAAAAGGCATACTCGTTAAACCTCCACGTCGATTATGATCTACAGGCATTGCATTTCTACCACCTCGACACTTTATTGTCTCAACACAACTTCTAATTTTCTTATTTGTGCTTTGCTGTCTTGAAAAATTGTACAATTTTGGAATAATAGAAGTTAGAAACGGTAAGTTTTCAGCATATCTAATACAAGGACAGCGACTTCCACCACCTCCCAAGCGTAGTTCTCCGATCGCTTCATCTGGAGGAATAAAATTAATCCGATCGTCTACTTCAGAAAATACAGGAATAGATGTACGGAAAATAAATCCTAGAGTCAAGAGAAATAGTGTTAAAGTGCGATAAAAATGATCCATAGCCATTACCAATTATCAATTACTCATTGTCCAAAGCGAAATTGTACTTTTTCCACCTCCAGCTATCATATTTCCAGCCGGACTAAACGCAACTGTATAGATTTCTTCAGAAGTATACCCCAATCCTGATAATTCTTCCCCGGTTTTAACTAACCAGAGTTTAATACCATCACCACCGCCACTCACGAGCAATTGACCGTCTGGACTAAATGCGAGAGAGTAAACCTTGCTTAAATGCCCAGAAAATCTTTGTAATTGTTTCCCCGATCGCACAGACCACAAAGATATCTTGCGATCGGCGCTTCCTGTTGCCAGCAATGTACCATCTGGACTAAATACCACGGCATTTAACCAATCTTCATGACCGACAAAAGTATACAATAATTGTCCTGTTTTCACATTCCATAGTTTCGCAGTGTTGTCACAACTCGCACTAGCGGCAATATTACCTAATGAGCTAAAAGCTACGCAATTCACATAGCCTGTATGTCCTGTTAAAACTCGTAATACTTTACCTGTTTTTGTCGATCGCGCTATTACGGTATTCTTATCACCCGTACTCACTAAAATTCGTCCATTAGCACTAAAATCCAGAGAATCCACAGAACTCGAGTAACCGGAAATCGTTTGTGTTTCTCGTCCCGAGGCGATCGACCACAATTTAATTGTTTTATCCCCACTACCACTCGCTAGCACTTGACCGGTGCGATCGAAAGCGATCGCATTGACCCACGTCGAATGTCCCGTCAGGGTTTGTAAGAGTTTTCCCGTCGATAGAGACCATAATTTAATCGTGCCATCTCGACTGCCACTCGCCAGCATTTTTCCTTTGGGATTAAAAGCAAGAGAATAAATGTGATGTTCGTGTCCTGTTAATTCTCTTGCTTTTTTCCAAGTGGATTTTGGGAGAACTTCGCGATCGGATTCTGGCGGCGGACAGACAGGAATCGTCGGATCGTCAGGGACGGGATGCAAATCTTGGAGGATTTCGTCTACCGACTGGTAGCGTTGTCTGCGGGTGCTTTCCACCATTTTGTCGAGAATATAGCCTAATTCTGCACTGACCGTGGCAATGTTGCGATCGCGCCACATCCAAATCTCTTCTTCCGTATCGTAGATATCCAAAGGATCCAGACCCGTTAACAAACACAAACAAGTGACCCCCAAGCTATAAATATCGCTGGCGTAAAGCGGTTTGCCTAAAATTTGTTCGGGAGGAGCATAGCCCATCGTACCAATTACCGTTCCGGTTCCGATTAATGAGGTTGTACGATTGGCCGTCGCCGCGCCAAAATCAACTAAGACTAATTCTCCCGTGTTGCGCTGAATAATATTTTCTAATTTAATATCGCGATGAATGACTTTATGTTGGTGAATAAATTGCAAAACTGGGAGTAAACTATCAAGAAAACTGCGAATTTTTGCTTCGTCAAACTTGCCTTTTTCTTTGAGAACCGTATCGAGATTTTCTCCGGCGATAAATTCTTGAACCAAATATTGTTCTTGGTCTTGATAAAAGTGTGCGAATAAGTTAGGAATTTGTGGATGAGTTCCTAACTCATCCAAACGGGCTGCTTCTCGAGCAAATAATTCTGAGGCTTTACTCAGGGTTTCGGGATCTCGCGCTTGAGGAGAAAATTGTTTGATGACACAATGGGGTTTTGAGGGTTTATCTTCATCGATCGCCAGAAAAGTCTTGCCAAAACTCCCGGAACCGATGGGTTTCAGCGCCCGATAGCGATCGCGTAACAAGAGTTTTCCGCCGCAACTCTGACAAAAATTGACAGTTTCTGAGTTTTCAGGGTTCTGACACTGAGGATTCAAGCAATAGCTCATGGAAAGAGAGTCGAGAAATAAGGGAACTCTATAGATTAAGAGTTCTTTTCTCAGCCTAGCAAACCCCCCTGAAAAACCCTTAAATTCAGTAATTTTGCTTAATTTCCTTATCGGGAATTAATTATCATACTCCTGTAGTCAACTCTGGTGTATTTATTGCCAAGGAACAATTATGGTTAAAACGTTTGTGTTTGTAGCGATCGGTTTGGCGATCGCCTTACTGATAACGCTAACGGCTGCACCCGCGCCAGCAAACTCGACAGATCCAGCAGTGTATGCGTGGGAATACCTCAGACCGGGAAGCGATCGCCTCGTTTGCCAAAAAATCTCTCTTCACCTCAAATCTCTCCCACCAACAACGACCACTCAAAGTCAGCCTATTCATACTCGGTCTCAAATTGTGCGCGATCGCTTCTGTGCCGATTTGACAAAACCGATCGATCGTCCCTAAATAGGTAGAAAATAATTTCTTGATTTACAAAAGTTTCTGTGTAAAACTTTACACTTTCACCTTTTGTTTAGAGCCTTTCGCTAGACTAAAACTATGGGGATCGATTTAAACGAGATCGCCAAAAGTTTTCTTTCCGGTGGAGGTTTTTGTCATGATTCGCGATCGAAACCGCACAAAAGTTCTCATTATGGGGGCAGCAGGACGAGATTTTCATAACTTTAATCAGGTTTACCGCGATCGCTCCGACGTTGAAGTGGTTGCCTTTACCGCCGCCCAAATTTCTGGAATTGCCGGGCGGCGTTATCCCGCTTCTCTCGCGGGATATTTGTATCCAGAAGGGATTCCCATCGTCGAAGAAAACGAGATGGATCGCCTCTGTCGCCAACACGCGATCGATCGCGTCGTTTTTGCCTATAGCGACGTTCCCCATGCCGAGGTCATGCACTTGGCTTCTCGGGCGATGGCTGCCGGGGCGGATTTTCTGCTATTGGGTCCCGAACAAACGATGTTACAGGCAACCGTTCCCGTAATTGCGATCTCTGCGGTTCGCACGGGTTGCGGGAAATCGCAAACCACTCGCTGGCTCTCGAAATTATTGCGTCAAGAAGGGCTGCGCGTGGCTGTCATTCGCCATCCCATGCCCTATGGCGACTTAGAACGCCAAGCCGTACAACGGTTTGCCCAACGCAAGGATCTAGAAGCCGCTCGCTGTACCGTGGAAGAGCGAGAAGAATACGAACCTCACTTAGAAATAGGTAACATCGTCTATGCCGGAGTAGACTACGGCCAAATCGTGCGCCGCGCCGAAGCAGAAGCCGATGTCATT
The DNA here is from genome assembly GCF_059821285.1 of Spirulina sp. LEGE 11439. NCBI lineage: Bacteria > Bacillati > Cyanobacteriota > Cyanophyceae > Spirulinales > Spirulinaceae > Spirulina > Spirulina sp. LEGE 11439. Next base: position 55,444 of record NZ_JCAMRX010000033.1, on the reverse strand, counting down.
CTCTGGGATGGGGGTAATAATGACTTCCCCTTCATTCGCCCGGATTTACATTTAGTACTGGTAGATCCCCTCCGTCCCGGTCACGAGTCCACCCATCACCCCGGAGAGGCTGTATTGCGTATGGCAGATATTATCCTCGTAGCAAAGGTAGACTCGGCCTCGGCTGCGGATGTCCAGAAAGTTTCCGATGCCGCACGCCAGATTAACCCCGATGCAGTTATTCTACGAGCCGCCTCTCCTATTCGCTTAGATAATCCCGAGTTGGTGCGCGATCGCATTGCCCTCGTGATTGAAGACGGTCCCAGCACCACTCATGGGGGAATGCCCTACGGTGCGGGCTATGTGGGAGCAACCCGCGCCCATGCCGCGCAAATTGTCAATCCGCGTTCCTTCGCCGTCCCAGAAATTGCGGCACTCTACGATCGCTATCCTCACATTGGCAATATTCTCCCGGCAATGGGCTATTCTGCGGCACAATTGGAGGCTTTGCGCCACACGATTAATGCGACCCCCGCCGATGTTGTCGTCGCGGCCACTCCGATCGATCTGGCGGCTTTGATCCAAGTCAATAAACCCGTCATTCGCGCCCGTTACGAATTCGCCGAAGCCAGTACCCCCGGTCTCGGTCATTATATTCATCACTTTATCGCCAAGATATCCGTCAAAGTTTAAGGGGGTTGTCATGAAAATCGTGCTTGCTCTCGGCGGCAACGCCTTACTCAAACGAGGGGAACCGTTAGAAGCAGAGGTGCAGTTGCGGAATATTCAGGTTGCCGCTCGCGGGATCGCGGCGATCGCTCGGGAGCATACCGTTATCGTCACTCATGGCAATGGTCCGCAAGTGGGGTTGCTGGCGTTGCAGGCAGAGGCGTATCAGGAGGTGCAGCCCTATCCTTTGGATGTTTTGGGGGCGGAAACCGAGGGAGCGATCGGGTATTTATTGGAGCGAGAATTACAAAATTGTTTGCCCGATCGCCAAGTGGCTACTTTATTAACTCAGGTGGAAGTCGATCGCCAAGATCCGGCTTTTGCTTGTCCTCGCAAGTTTATCGGCCCGGTTTATACCCCGGAAGAGGCGCAAAAACTGGCTCGCGATCGCGGCTGGGCGATCGCGCCGGATGGGAATGCCTACCGTCGCGTCGTCCCGTCTCCAGAACCCAAGCGCATACTAGAGTTAACGGCAATTCGGCTCTTGCTGGCGGCGGGGGTTTTAGTGGTTTGTGGGGGAGGGGGTGGCATTCCGGTGACGGTTGATGCGATCGGTACGATTCGCGGCGTTGAAGCGGTGATTGATAAGGATTTAGCTGCGGCTTTATTAGCGCAACAAGTGAGAGCCGATTGGTTGTTATTGCTCACGGATGTGGATGCAGTTTATGCGAACTGGAATGAGGCGAAAGCGCAACCTTTGGGGCGGGTAACGGCGAAACAACTGCGGTCTTATCATTTTGCACCGGGATCGATGGCACCTAAAGTAGAGGCGGCCTGTCGTTTTGTGGAGCAATTTGGGGGTCGCGGGGCGATCGGTCGATTGGAGGATGCTGGGGCTATTCTCGCCGAACAAAAAGGAACTCAAATTTTTGGCGATCGCGCTTCCTTTTAGACATATTTTGGTGCGGCTGCGATCGCTTTAATACAACCCATAAAAGTTATTGTAATAATCGATTTGTCCAATAATTGGGTTTGCGTTGCCAGTGCATCACAGCAATAATTACAAGTTGTTCTTCCTGAATTTGATAAATAATGCTGTAGGGAAAACGGCTCATGCGACAGCGCCTTGTATTCACAGATAATAAAGACCAAGCCTCTGGAAATGCCTGAATTCTCTCGACAGCCCGTTCAAATTCATCTAAAAAGGCTTCACCCAACGAAATGCTAATATTATCGTAATAGTTAATTGCTTCCTCTAATTCTTGCCTTGATGACGGATGAAAACGATATATCATTGTTGGTGTCTCGATCGCAATTCTTGGATGACTTGTTGACTGGGAAGCGATCGCACTTGACCGTCAGTCAGTTCTAATACTCGTTTTTCTGCTTCTTCAGCCCAAGCTGCATCAATTTCACGCTGTTCTGCTGAATCAAGACTTGTTAATAATTGTTCTGCTAACATAGCTCGCAAATTCGGAGAGAGTGCGATCGCAGCACTAAAAATGTCATCGTAAGTTGCATTAATCATAACGTTATAGCGTGGATTTTTAGAGATATTCTCATTTTAACGCGATCGCGCTTCCTTTTAGACATATTTTGGTGCGGCTGCGATCGCTTGCCAATCGGGAAAAGTTTGCGCTACAACTGAGGGAGATTTTGGCAAGTTATTATGTTACCTCTCGCAGCAAAAATTATCGAACTTGTTTTTGAAACCGCGATCGCAACGGGGGCGACCCAAGCAACGGAAGGGGCGATCGCACAAGGGAAAGCACTATGGCAGAAGATTAAGGCGCGTTTTCAAGGTCAACCGCAATTACAGCAGGCTTTGGAGGAGGCTGAAAAACAACAGTCGCAAGAAATTTTGGAGGCTGAGATATTGACTCCTTTGGCTGAAGAAATGCAACGCGATCGGGCTTTTGCGGAGGAAATTGAAGCACTTTATCGAGAAATCGAGCAACTTCGGCAGGAAGGCGATAAGATTTCTATGACAGGGACTTCCCATGATGAAAGTACCCTCAAAATGGTGGGTAAAATTGAAGCGAAAGAAGTCAATTTTTAAACTCTGGGATAAATAATGACGGAAGAGAATCCCAATTCTGTAAATATGGATGCGATTGCCCAAGATAAGAGTAACTTCAATCAGATCGCAAACCTTAAGGCAGATACAGTTAATATTGGCACAGGTTCAGATCGAGAAACTTCCTATCGGGAAACTTCCGCGAGAAACAATGAGGGCGATCCTTATAAAAGGCTCGCCTATTGGCAAGGACGAAAGGAGGAGATTGCCAAAATAAATCAATGTTTAGCCGATCCTAATATTAGTTTAATTGGGATTCATGGGGTCGGGGGTGCAGGAAAATCGACTCTTGCAACGAAAATCTTTATAGAACAAGAACAATCAAATCGCTATTGGCGAGATGTTACTTTTAGGTCTGATTTTGCAGAATTAGCGCAGGATATTTTAAATAAGTTTGGCAGACCAATTCCCGAAGAGTTAAACAAACTTGGCGAACCGATTACCAAAGAAAAAGAATTGATCGGGGCATTAATTAAATGTTTGCAACAGGAACATTGTTTTCTGGTTATTGATAATTTAGAAAGTCTGCTTGAAAGGAATAATCGTCAGTGGAATAATGAATTTTATCAGGAATTTTTTAGGCGCTGGCTCGAACATGGTGAAAATAGTACGATTTTGGTGACGACGCGGGAACAGCCAGATTTAAACGGGTTTAATGAGTGGATTCCTTTGAAAGGTTTAAAAGTAGAGGAAGGCGTTCAATTATTGCAAGATTCAGGAATTCGGGGTGATTTAATAGCATTTTCTCAATTAGTTGATGGGCATCCTCTAATATTGCATTTAGTAGCAGATTTTCTTCGTAGTAATTATCGTCAAGATCCAGATTTAAAATGGTTTCCGGCATTAGGGACGTTGCGAGAGTTGTTAAGAAATCCGGAGATCAAAGGGCAGCATCGTCAGCAAGAAATCGCGATCCAGTTCGTTTTTGAGGAAAGTTTTGAGCGCTTGAGTGAAATTCAGAAAGAACTTTTGTTAAATACTAGCGTTTATCGAAGGGAATTCGATACAGAAATGGCTGAGGCTGTTTTAGGCAATTGCAAAGAAGATAGTCAAAATATTGAGGCAGAGTTGAAAAATTTAGTTAAACTGTCTTTATTAGAAGAAAGATTAAGCGATCGGTATTTCTTTGAGTTTCAGCCTGTTATTTTGGAGTATATACGCGACAAGGTTGAGAAGAGACTGACCGCGCATTATAGAGCAATAGATTATTATCGTTCCCAATTTAAACCTGTAGAGAAACAAGAAGATATTAGAGGATATCGAGAAATCGTTTATCATTATTTGCAACTGAAAAACTATGATACTGCTTTTGACACCATTCGACAAATTGACGAGTTTTTGACTTTACAAGGACTGGCGACAATTCGGATTGAATTATACGAACCTTTAGCTCGGGTTTGGAAACAAAAAAACGCTAAGCAAAATAGGAGATATGGTGCAAGTCTAATGGTTTTGGGAAATGTCTACACTTCCTTGGGAAAGTATAAAAAAGCGAGAGATTACCACCAGCAGTCTTTAACTATCGCAAGGGAAATCAGCGATCGCTCTGGTGAAGGAGGTTCTTTATGTAACTTAGGAAATATCTACAATTCTTTAGGAGACTATGAAAAAGCTATCAACTATTATAAACAAGCTCTTACAGTTTTAAAGTTAATAAAGCATAGCGAATTCATTGCTAATACGCTTATGGGTTTAGGAAATGTCTACAATTCCTTGGGAGAATATGAAAAAGCGAGAGATTACCAGCAGCAGTCTTTAACCATCGCAAAGGAAATCGGCGATCGCCGTGGGGAAGGGAAATCTCTGGGCAATTTGGGAAATGTCTACAATTCCTTGGGAGAGTATGAAAAAGCAATAGATTACTACCAGCAGTCTTTAACGATTAAAAGGGAAATCGGCGATCGCAGTGGGGAAGGGATTTCTCTGGGCAATTTGGGATTAGTCTACTATTCCTTGGGAGAGTATGAAAAAGCGAGAGATTACCACCAACAGTCTTTAACGATTACAAGGGAAATCGGCGATCGCAGTGGGGAAGGGATTTCTCTGGGCAATTTGGGATTAGTCTACTATTCCTTGGGAGAGTATGAAAAAGCGAGAGATTACCACCAACAGTCTTTAACGATTACAAGGGAAATCGGCGATCGCAGTGGGGAAGGGATTTCTCTGGGCAATTTGGGATTAGTCTACTATTCCTTGGGAGAGTATGAAAAAGCGAGAGATTACTACCAGCAGTATTTAACCATTGCTAGGGAAATCGGCGATCGCAGTGAGGAAGGGAAATCTCTGGGCAATTTGGGAAGTATTTATGCAGGTTTAGGACAATTTTTAACAGCAATTGAATATCACGAAAAATCCTTAATTATTAAACGAGAAATTGGCGACGAAAGAGGCGAAATGAACTCGCTTCAATCTCTCGGGCATTTATATCTCAAGGTGGGTAGAATCCAAAAAGGGATTGTTGCAAGTATTCAAGCCTTAGCAATTTCCCGAAAGTTAAACTTACCGCTTAAGGTGCAACCTTATCCCAATTGGCTGAAATCTTTGATACGATTTGCTCAACGCAGTAAATTGCATCTCGTTTTATGTTTTATCCTTGGTTTTATTGCTTCTCCTGCGATTTTAATCTGGATTATCGGGGGTTTTCTTGTTGCATTGATTCTCGCTCCCTTCTATCGAAAATGATACGAGAGAACCTCAAATCCATAACTTTTGCGTTAATCCTAAATGGGGGTTGCTGATAAAAAGGGAAAAGGTTGCTCCGCAAGGGCTAGAGGAGAAAAATCCAGAAATCAAAGGGAGGAAAAAGAGGTAAAATGGTAAAAATCCTTGTATTTTTCAGCAGAAAATGTACCGAAAAATTGAGAAAGCTGAAAAGATCGTAGAAACATTTGAACTGCCCTTTGAGGGAAAGTTATGTGAAGAAAATCGATGGGTAATAATGTCAAAGCTCATCCCGTTCTTACTTGGTTGGATATGGCGAGGAAACCTCGCCATCCCCCAAGCGCTGGGCAGAATTTGAAGAGGAATATGCCCAAAATTTCTCAGAGGAAATGGGAGCACCAGCAAAACCATTGAGGAAAGGATTATCGATAATCCCAGATTATGATTTCTCACTTCTAAAATGCGATCGCCCTCTCCCCCAATTTTTTTCTAACTTTTTCAGCAAACCCTAATTAGATTCTATTTCTAGGGCGCGATCGTAGCTTTCAAATCCTCCAGCACGTCCTCATCTCCTCGCACCGCCCGACAGCCGGATCCTCCGGTTGTAAAGGCGCAGGAGTAAAGGAATTATACATCTCATCGAGGAGAGCTTCCATTTCTGCGGAGGTAAACATAGTACGACGCAATCTGTAGACGACTGATTTGGGTGAAAATATTTGGGTGAAAAAATCTAATTGGGAAATCTTTTGGGTGAATGAATTTTAGCTTGATAAAATACTCTCCGCAAATTAACCAAACTTTGACGAATTTGAGACAACTCGAATAATGCTTGCATTTGTTCCCCATGAATTAACTCCACGCGATCGCTCAAATCAATCAATACGGGATATTCTTCCTCCGTCAGCGTCTCATCTTGACGTTTTTTCACCAACTCGCGATCCTGCTCGCGATCCTCTCAAATAATAGCAAACTCCTGCGATATTTTACTAAACTTGATTTAAAGTCTAGCTTCAACTAACAATTGAATTTCCTCGCGTCTCAATTCAATTGGATTATTCCGATTGCGAGTTTTATCCAAAATTTTCCCTAAATCTTTTTTCTCAATACCATATTCTCCCAAACGAGGGATTTCTAAAAGTTCCGTCCATTCCGCTAAAATATCGACTAAAACATCGCAATAATAAGGAATACTTTGCCCGGTTTTTCCTGAAAGTAATTCTCCGAGTTTGGCCATTTTAATAGCTGCCGGATTATTGCGATCGCGCTCTTTTATCGCTTGCCAATTCACCCGCACCGCCGCCGCCATTAAAGTCCCGCAAACTACTCCATGAGGAATGGGAAAAAATCCCCCAATGGGAGAAGCCAAACCATGCACGATTCCCAATCCTGCATTAGCCAAAGCGATCCCCGACATCAGTGAAGCACAAGCCATTTTTTCTCGCACGGCAATATCTCTCGCACCTTCTCCATAAGCAGGGAGTAAATTCGCCGCGATCGCTTCTAACCCTCCCCAAGCGATCGCATCGGTAAAAGTCGAAGCTGTCGGAGAAAGATAGGGTTCGAGAAGTTGAGTCAAAGCATCCATTCCGCAAGCCGCCGTCACGGAACGCGGACAAGAAACAAGTAATTCCCCATCAACAATAACCGCATCGGGAATTAAATTTTCATGGCGCAAAGATTTTTTATAACCATTTTTGCCAACTTCACTAATAACCGCATTTTTGGTGACTTCTCCTCCCGTTCCCGAAGTCGTGGGAATGGCAATATAAGGCAATTTAACTCCGCTATGAGGCATTCCTTTTCCTACCCCTTCGAGATGGTCGAGAAGGGAATTTTCGTGGGGAAGCATCGCCGAAATCGCTTTCCCCATATCAATAACACTTCCGCCCCCAATTCCCACCACCGCATCGATCGCCTCAGTGCGTTTTTCGTGGCAAATGCGATCGATTTCCGGGGTCGTAGGTTCCCCCGTACAAGTAATAGTTTGCTGGGCAATGCCCTCTTGACTTAAAATACTTTCAATCTCGGATAACTTTCCCGATTCTGCCAAAGATTGGCGACCGATAACCAACAAAATATTCTGACTGGAAAATTTAGCCAGAATTTCCGGCAACTTTTTGAGATTTCCCGCCCCAAAATAAAGCGGTGGAACTTTAGCGAAATTAAACATAATGCGATCGCAACTAAAAATTTAGGGCGCAATAACAGTGTAAGAAATTCCTTTACGAGGTTCGGCCATCCAAGAGGCGACTGTTTCTCGCCAAGTCTGGTAATGTGCCGTTTCTTTATGAGCCTTGGGACCCGCCTCATTCTCATAGGCTTCATATAAAATAAACTGGCTCGGATCGTTCGGGTCTTGCAAAATATCAAAACGGCAATTTAACGGCTCTTTGATTGAATTCTCGTGATTGATTTGAGTCGCTTTGATAAAATCTTCGATATTTTCCGGCTTGACGGATACATGAACGCAGGTAACAATCATTGTTTTCTCTCCTCGATCGCAAAACTCATTGATAAGGTATAGTCTCGCATCGCTTAACTTTTTAGATAAATTTTACCGGAAAAACCGGGTAAACTAAAAAAGTAAAGACTCCTCCAGTTTCTCCCCTCAATTTCTTAACGCGCATTTTCCAAAAACTTATGAAAACTGCTCTCGTTGTTGAAGATAGCAAAACCGAACAAGAATTCATGAACCGCACCCTCACCCAAGCAGGTTGGCAAGTGGTCATTGTCTCCGATGTAGATGATGCTCGCGGGAAAATGGCAAGCGGAAAACCCGATGTTATCTGTCTGGATGTCATTCTCCCCGGTCAAAGTGGTTTTGAGTTTTGCCGGGAACTGAAACTCAACCCCGAGACCAAAAATATTCCCGTGATTATCTGTTCGACCAAAGGCACAGATGTCGATCGCACTTGGGGAACCATGCTCGGTGCCGATGCCTATTTAGCGAAACCCATCGATCCCGAAGAATTGAAAAAAACAGTCGATCGCTTAAGTTAACTTGGAGATTAATGGTGACTGGTGACTGGTGACTGGTGACTGGTGACTGATTTAAGCGTTGGGGTAAAGCAAGGAATGGGTTGCAAGGGAAACATCCAAAAGGAAAATCGGTCTTTTTTCCGCTTCTGTTTCCGTTGCTTGTTTCTCGTTAGATTGCCAAAGGGCAACATATTGAGCCAAACGACCGAGATTAGACTGACGCGAGGAAGTCGGCATTTCCTGTACCGTCGCGAGAGACAAATCCATCGCCGTAGGGAGTTCATCAATTTCGATACCGCACAACTGTTCGCGATTATTGCGAATGAGAATGAGATATTTTCCCGCACGAGGGCGGCGATCGCCCTTCTCCCATTCCTCGAGAATCCAGATTAAGTTTAATAACAATACCGTTTCCCCTTCAATTTCCAACAAACCCACATCGTCAAAACCTTCATCGAGTTCGGGAGGTCGGGGAATAATTTTCAGAACGGCTTTGAGGGGAAGGGCAAACAAATAATGATTCACCGCAAAAACGATAACGCGGACGGTTTGCGGCTCTCGGAGGGTCTTGCTCATGGGAAAGAGTCTCTCGGAAGGGAAAAGGCGATCGCGAACTCATCAACTCTAGCAAAACGCCAGCAGTTGCCACAAAGAAGAATTTGACTTATCATCAAGAGAAAGAGATGGCTTCCGTCGCGAAGTCATCACCAATGACCAAACATCAATTAAAACGTTTGGAAAAGTGGGTGAGACCCGCTTTTTTTTGTTGGCTTTATCTCTTGTGAATTTATTTTTTTGAATTCATCTTGTTGATTTTATTCAGTTGATTTTGTCATCGTGACTCATCCTCTCATTCCTCAAATTCTCGAACTGGCCGCGTCCATCGCCGAACAACTGGAACTGGACGTAGCAGGAGCCGTTTATCAAACCAACCAGAATCCTCCCATTTTGCGCGTGAATATTCGCAACCCTAACGGCGATATCAGCTTAAAAGATTGCGAGGGGATGAGTCGCGCTCTCGAAGAACGTCTCGATGCGATCGAACTCATTCCCAATGCCTACGTGTTAGAAATTTCTAGCCCCGGACTTTCTCGCCAACTAACAAGCGAGCGAGACTTTAGCACCTTTAAAGGCTTTTCCGTCCTCGTTAAAACCCATACTCCTTTTAAAAAGAAAAAAGAATGGCAAGGACGGCTTCAGGGTCGCGACGAAACCCACATTCATCTCAATCAAAAAGGTCGAGCGATCGCCATTCCCCGAGAAGCGATCGCAGAAGTCGAACTTTGGGACAAGGATGAGGGGTGACAAATTCTCCCCCACTTCCTCAACGCCCCACTACCCCAACCCCCAACCCAATATATAAGGAGATATCCCCGTGTCCCTAGTCAGTTTGCCAGGACTCAAAGAAATGCTTGAAGAGATTAGCGCTCAATATCACCTCCCCGAAGAAGACGTGCAAGAAGCCCTGCAAGAAGCCCTTCTCAAGGGTTACGAACGCTATCGCCGAGCGCAACAACTGGAAAAACGCATTCAATTTAGCGAAGACTATTTCGATAATTTCGATGTCGAACTCGATACAGACGAAGAAGGGTTTCGCATCCTCTCCACCAAAATCATCGTCGAGGAAATCGAAAATACCGATCATCATATTGCCCTTGAAGAAGTGCAAAGTTTGCTGACCGAAGAACAAGACAGCCCTGAAGAAGCCTTTGTCCCAGAAGTTCAACTCGGAGAAGCCGTGGTCTTGGACGTTACCCCCGACCAAAAAGAATTCGGACGGATGGCCGCCATTCAAACCAAACAAGTTCTCTTGCAAAAACTGCGCGATCGCCAGCGCAAAATGATTCAAGATGAATTCAAAGACCTCGAAGGAACCGTTCTCCCCGCCCGGGTGTTGCGCTTTGAACGCCAGTCCGCGATCGTGGCCGTAACAAGCGGTTTTGGCAAACCGGAAGTCGAGGCAGAACTTCCCAAACGCGAACAATTGCCCAACGATAACTATCGCGCGAATGCCACCTTTAAAGTCTTCTTAAAAAAAGTTAAAGATGGAACCCATCGCGGCCCTCAACTCCTCGCCTCCCGAGCGGCGGCCGGTCTGGTGGTCGATTTATTTGCCACAGAAGTCCCAGAAATTGAAGATGAGGTTGTTCGCATCGTCGCCGTCGCCCGAGAAGCCAGTCCTCCCTCTCGTCATGTCGGGCCTCGCACCAAAATTGCCGTTGATACCCTCGAACGAGATGTAGATCCCGTTGGAGCCTGTATTGGAGCCCGAGGCTCTCGCATTCAAGCCGTTGTCAACGAATTGCGCGGTGAAAAAATCGATGCCATTCGCTGGTCTCCCGATCCTTCCACCTATATCTCGAATGCTCTCAGTCCTGCTAAAGTCGATGAAGTGCGCCTCGTGGATGCGGAAGAACGTCAAGCCCTTGTCTTAGTCCCAGAAAATCAACTCAGCCTCGCCATTGGCAAAGACGGTCAAAACGTTCGCCTTGCCGCTCGTTTGACCGGCTGGAAGATTGACATTAAAGATACCGCCACCTTTAAAACCGAACAAGCCGTCCGGGAAACAATGCCCGAACCCGAGCCGATCGCCGAATTTGAAGCCGAAGGAGAAGCGATCTCCGAAGAATTATAGCAATGGCCGCTCTTGCGAAAGACGAATAAATAAAAGATGCCCCTCAAACCGAAAAAAATGAGAAAATCAAAGTAGTGTTTCTCTAATGCCAGCCCGGGTGACGTGAAGGAGGAAAGGAGGATAATTTTTGAAACCGAACCTGCGCCGCTGTCTAGCCTGTCGAAAAATTGCCCCCAAAAGCTACTTTTGGCGAATTGTTAGACAAGTAGGTGATGATATCCATCCCGAGCAAACGGTACAATTAGATCGAGGGATGGGTCGGTCTGCCTACCTCTGTCCCCGACGCGACTGCCTCGAGGCAGCCCAAAAGAAAAACCGATTGGCGCGATCGCTCAAAGCCAACGCGCCCCAAGAAGTCTACCAAGACATCTATCAAACCCTTCGCTCGCGCCTGGCAGCGAACGAAGAACTCAATCCCAGTCCACCTTAACCCCTAAATACAATGAGAGCCAGCAATGTTTAATCCACCCTTACACCCAAATAACCACCGAGCGCGAAAACGGGGACTATTGCATGAACAACGGAAAAACCAGAATTTACGACTTATCTAAAGAGCTTAACTTGGAAAACAAAGACATCTTAGAGATTTGCAGCCAACTCAATATTGCTGTGAAAAGTCATAGCAGCACGATTACAGATGCACAAGTCGAGCGGATTTGTGCGGCAGCGAAAACTTACCGACCCTCGCCCAAAAACGAGAGAAATTCTCCCTCAAAATCCAGAGAGGAGCGAGGCTCTGCCGTTAAGTCTCCCGGTCCAAAAGCGCCGCGCAAACCCGAAATTCGCGGCATTGTTAAGAACGCATCTCATTTCGATCGCGCCCAAAGACCTCAGACTTCTCATGGGAACAACCCAAAATTAGTTGCCCCTCCCCATCGTCCTCAAAAAAACAAGCCGGTCTCATCCGAGGCAACAGTCGTCAAGAACGTGCCGGTCAAACCTCCCAACCGTACCTCGCAACGGGAATCGGAGGAGACGACAATAGAAGAGAGCCGTCCGTCACCATCATTCGATGTGCCGCCCAAACGCCCAACGGAAGAACATTCTTCTGTAGAGCGTCCTCTCAAACCAACCGCAGGCACGCCGGAAAAACCCGAGGAAAAACGCGAACTGCTTGTTCCTCCCAGCAGACCGCAAGCCCCTGCGGTGAAAAAACTCGATGAACGACCTACCCCTCGTAAGGGGAAAAAATCCGATAAATCCGAGCGGAAACAGTTTGGCGAGAGAACGCCAAGTCAACCAGACAAAGCGATCGCGACAACAGACGGTAAAAGTAGAGACAGTAAACAGGAAGGTAGAAAAGACAAAGAAACCAAAAAAGCCAAAGTTGGTACAAAATTACAACAAAAACCCCAAAAAGCCGGTACTCCCCAATTGCGGAAACCGAAAGCGATCGCAGAAACTGCGTCAGACGATCTCGATGAAGGGGTAAGCGGTGATGAGAATCAAGAGCTTTTTGAAGAAACGACTCTTCTCGCTCCACCAGAACGACCGCAACTTAAACTCAAGCGCCCCAATGTCAGTCGCAAACCGAAAGAATGGGAAGACGACGACGACAGTGAAGGGAAAGGCAAAGCGGGTAAACCGGGCAAAGCCGGCAAAGTCGGCAAAGCCGGTAAAGCAGCAAGTAAGAAGAAGCGCAAATCCTTAATTCTCGAAGAGGACGACGATGAATTTAATGTCGATCGCGGTAGCCTTGTCGCGCCAGCCGCTGTAAGTTTGTCCATCGCTCGTCCTCCCAAGCCAACCGGTAATCGACCGAAAGCAACTCCTCAGGCCAAAACGGCCAAGAAACCATCGGTGAAGGGGAGTAAAGATCGCGTTAAAGAAGATTCTCGCAGCAAAGCCGAGCGGGAAGTTGCCGAAAAACCGCCAGAGAAAGTTGCGTTGACCGGGAGCTTGAGTCTGCGGGAACTCGCAGAATTGATTCTCATTCCCGAAACCGAAATCATTAAACATCTTTTCTCGAAGGGAATTGCTGTCAATATTACCCAAACTTTAGATCTCGATACCGTCAAGATGGTATTGACAGAATTGGGAATTGAGGGGGAAACCCAAGAAGAACAAGCTGCTGCCACCAAGAGTGAAATGCTCGATGTGGCAGATTTGGAAAATCTGCAATTCCGTCCTCCAGTAGTGACGATTATGGGTCACGTGGATCACGGAAAAACCACTCTCCTCGACTCCATTCGCAAAACCAAGGTCGCTCAAGGAGAAGCCGGGGGAATCACTCAACATATCGGTGCCTATCACGTCGATATGGAACATAACGGCAAAATGCAGCAGGTGGTCTTCCTCGATACTCCCGGTCACGAAGCCTTTACCGCCATGCGGGCGCGGGGTACGAAGGTCACGGATATTGCCATTTTAGTGGTGGCTGCCGATGATGGGGTACGACCGCAAACTAAAGAAGCGATCGGCCATGCCAAAGCCGCAGAAGTCCCCCTCATTGTCGCGATTAATAAAATCGACAAGCCAGGAGCCGAACCCGATCGCGTCAAGCAAGAATTGGCAGAGTTGGGTCTGGTGACGGAAGAATGGGGAGGCGAAACCATTATGGTACCGGTGAGCGCCCTCAAGGGTGAAAATCTGGATTCTCTCTTGGATATGATCCTATTGGTCGCAGAACTCGAAGAACTCTCTGCCAACCCCGATCGCCCGGCGAAAGGAACGGTCATTGAGGCCCATCTCGATAAAACGCGCGGTCCGGTGGCAAGCCTATTGGTACAAAATGGCACCCTCCGCGTGGGCGATTGTGTCGTGGCCGGGGGAACATTTGGAAAAATTCGTGCCGCCATTGACGATCGCGGCGATCGCGTCGAAGCAGCCACACCCTCCTTTGCGATCGAGGTGTTGGGTATGAATAACGTTCCCGCCGCCGGAGAAGAGTTTAATGTCTTCCCTACGGAAAAAGAAGCCCGCACCATCGCCGAAAGTTATGCTTCAGAAAACCGCGAGACCCGTCTACAACAGGCTATGTCCCGTCGCGTTTCTTTGAGCAGTATTTCGGCACAGGCACGAGAAGGAGAACTCAAAGAACTCAATCTCATCCTCAAAGCCGACGTACAAGGTTCAGTGGAAGCAATTTTGAGTTCCCTCGAACAATTGCCGCAAAATGAGGTACAAATTCGCGTGATCCTCTCGGCTCCCGGTGAGGTCACGGAAACAGATGTCGATTTGGCAGCAAGCGGGAAAGGTGCAGTGATCGTCGGCTTCAACACCAATTTGGCAATCGGTGCAGCTTCGGCAGCCGATCGCGAAGGGGTAGATATTCGCGAATACAACATTATCTACAATCTCTTAGATGATATTCGCGCGGCGATGGAAGGTCTACTCGAACCGGAAGAAGTCGAAGAACCCTTGGGAACCGTAGAAGTGCGGGCAGTCTTCCCCGTGGGCAAAGGCTCCGTTGCCGGTTGTTACGTTCTCTCGGGGAAAGTCGTGCGAAATCGCCGCATCCGCGTGCGCCGCAACGGAGAAGTCATCTACAATGGCGTTCTCGATTCTTTGCGACGGGTCAAGGAAGACGTGCGAGAAGTCAATGCCGGTTACGAATGCGGTATCGGTCTTGCCAAGTTCAATATTTGGGAAGAAGGCGATATTATCGAGGCCTATCAAATGGTCATGAAACGCCGAACCCTCTCGCCAGTTTAATCAGTCACCAGTCACCAGTCACCCAGTTACCAGTCACCAGTCACCAGTCACCAGTCACCAGTCACCAGTCACCAGTCACCAGTTACTATGAACTCATTTCGCTCGGAACCTTTTTTATGGATTCACCTAGCAGGGTTGGCAGTTGTCCCTCTGAGTTTGTTGGTGGTATGGCTGGGACTGGCGGTTGGAGATCCGGTTCTTCCCGTTGTCTTGGAGATTGGATTTTTGGCGATCGCGGGTATTGTCCCCATTGTGTGGATGCAGTGGCAGCGACCTTTTGATATTTTCAGTTTGTTGGTGCTGGCGGTTCGTCCCGATCGCCTCACCGAGGAACAGCGCAAGATTTTGCGCTTGCTTAAAACCCTGAAAATTCGCATTGCAGCGATCGCTCTCGCTGTTTTTATGGTTGGGGCGATCTGGCAAATTTATCGGGCTGCTCCCCTCGCCGCGATCGCGACTCCCCTCTCTCCTCGCTGGCATTTACTCGGCTTATTTATTGCCGCCATTGCTTTTTTCTCGAGCAATCTTTTCCTCCAAATTCCCGTGAGCGTCCTCGGGGTGTTACTCACCTCAGATTCTCATTTTGCAAAAATCGAACCCTATGAAGTCGAAAATATTGGGCGAGATTTCTTCATTTTTGGCATGAGAATTCAGAATTTTTTCGCGATTGCTCCTGTCCCGACTTCAACTCCTCCAATTGCAAAAACGCAACCTATCAAACCCCCTGTGGAGGAAGATCCCTTCCCCGAGCAAACTTTTACTGAGTTCCTAGAAAGCGAAGAAAAAGTCCAAGACGAAAATATTGTTATAGAAGAAAATATTGTTATAGACGAACCCGTCACATCCCAAGCTCTAGAAGAAGAAAATCTACTCTCGGAAAATAGAGAAAATACGTTAACAGAAACAGATAAGGAATAATCATCTCATTGATAATTGAGGTCGTTCCCTTTAGCATTCCCGATAAGGAGCAGAGATGGCGAATTGCATTTGCCATCTCCAATCGACCTGTTGTTCATTGCTCTATTGACATAGCTCGTCCCCAATTTTGTGTAATTTGCATCATAATGGAAAGAGAAATCGAGATATTGTCAAGATATTGTTAAAGTATGTTTAATTTTGGAGGTGCAAATGCCTAATTCGACCGCCATGAACTTTCCGGCAAAAACTGGCGATACCAGCGATCGCGAAGTTTGGCAGAACTTGAAAGACGCGATCGCGAATAGCTCCGGGTTTCAGCGTTGGATGTTGGAGCGACAACTCAAAAATACGGTCTCTAACAATACAGTCTTTGAAAATACAGACAAATTAGTGCGTTCCTATTTGCGGGAAACCCTAGAAACGCTGGCTTACTAAACTTTACGATTGTTTAAAGCCTATCTATAACAGCAATTGGAGTCTATTGCTTCTCGATCGTTCGAGCAAACCCAACTCAAGAATAAATCCTCAATCTTATACTAGAAGGTAAGACCTTCAAAAAATTGAGAACGGGCAATGACTCCAAACCCCGCAATTATAAAATCCGTCGAACATCTTGGATATCGCGTTACTGTTGGCGATATCGCAGCACAAACAGGCTTAGATGTCAACCTAGCCCAGCAAGGACTATTAATTTTAGCCTCAGATTCGGGGGCAAATTTACAGGTTGCCGAATCCGGTGATATTGCTTACGTTTTCCCCAAAAATTTTCAAGGAATTCTCCGCAACAAATACTTGCGCTTGCGATTGCAAGAATGGTGGGAAAAAATTTGGAATGTTCTTTTTTATCTGATTCGTATTTCTTTTGGAATTCTCTTAATTCTTTCTATTATTTTAATCTTTCTCTCGATTTTCCTGATTATTATTGCGCTCAATTCTTCTAGTGATAATGATTCCGGTGGTGGAGGTGGTGGGAGAAGTTCCCGTTCCTCGGGCGGTGGCTTGATGTTTTTCCCGCGCTTTTGGTTTTGGTCGGATATTTTTTGGATTTTTAACCCGGGTTATGGGTATTCAGATTATTCTCGACGGACTCATTCTCGGGAACAAGGGCGATCGCGCTCTTCTTCTGAGAAAAGTACCGAGAAAAGCGAACTGACTTTTTTAGAAGCGATCTTTTCTTTTCTCTTTGGCGACGGTAATCCCAATATTGATATAGAAGAGCGACGATGGCAAGAGATCGGTCAGGTGATTCGTAACAATGGTGGAGCAATAATTGCTCAACAAATTGCCCCTTATCTCGATGAAATCGACGCGATCGCCCTTGAGGAAGAAAGTTATATTTTACCCATTCTGTCACGCTTTAACGGCTATCCGGAAGTGTCTCCCCAAGGGGAAATTATTTACTATTTTCCCGAATTGCAAGTGACGGCAAAAGAGCAACAAAAAACCTCAGAATTGACGGCATTTTTGCAAGAGCATCCCTATCGATTTAGTGCAGCAGGAAGCGGTCAACTAATGGGCGCGATCGCGTTGGGTAGCGTTAATTTGATTGGGGCATTAACGTTATGGTCGTTAATGCAAGGCGGTATTGCCGCTCAAATTGTCGGTTTGGTTGCGTTTGTGGCTTCGATTTATTGGTTGTTATTGGGATATGGCATTGCCTTTTTTACCATTCCTTTACTTCGCTATTTCTGGATTCAACAAAGAAATGGCACAATTCAACAGCGTAATGGACAGCGAATTCAACGAGTAGAACGTTTAAAACAAGCGGATGAAGCGATCGTGCAAAAACTTGAGTATGCCCGTCAATTTGCTCGGGAGCATATTATTGGTGCAGAAGATTTAAGTTATTCGACAGAAACCGATTTAATCGATCAAGAGTTAGCCAATCTCGAACAAAGCGATCGCGAATGGCAAAAACGCTTGGAATCTTAAAGAGGATTGTCCTACAAATTGAAAATGAAGCGAAAAACCTAAGAAGATAAAATGAGCATCAAAACTGAGGTAGGTCGAGTTGTCTGGCATGACTTGATGACTAATAATATTGTCAAAGCAAGGCACTTTTACGCCGAATTGCTGGGCTGGGAGTATCACATCGAACACGCTTCTGATTTCGTTTGGAAGCCCGGGGAAGCCGAATATCCTTTAATTATTGCCAATGGGGAAGCACATGGGGGCTTTGTCGATCCCGGGCAGAATATCTTCTCCCATTGGATTGTTTTTGTCGCGGTTGAAGATGTTGATGCTGTCACGGCGAAGGCGAAGAGACTGGGAGGGACAATCGCTCGCCATCCTTTTGATATACCGGGAGTAGGACGCACCGCCGCGATCGGCGATCCCCAAGGTGCAACGATTTATCCGTATATTCCTACACACAACTTTCCTCCTCCAAACGGTACGTTTCTTTGGGATGAGCTGATTACTGACGATGTTGAGTCTGCAAAGAGCTTCTACGGCGAGCTTTTTGGCTGGAAGACTAGGGAGAGCGATCGCTATACTGTCTTCAAGTGTACTGACGGTATCGACGCGGCTGGAATAAAATGTTTGTTTGGAGAGAGGTCGGCTTCTTGGGTGACGTATCTTGCGACTGATGATATCGATGCGACTATTGCTAAAGCAAAAATACTCGGTGCGATCGCTTGCAGGGAAGGTAATATACCCAAAGTTGGAAGATTTGCCCTCCTTACCGATCCGACAGGTGCAATGTTCGGTCTTTTAGCATTAAGGGAATCTCGCAAACCTTGACGTATATGCTGGCCAATCCGCAACGCGATCGCCCTGTTTTTGGTATGGTGACAAATGAGGGGAATTTTATCTTTATAGTCAATTATAAAAATGGTCAAAATTATTAAACGAAAATCCCTTGATATGCAACCTGTCTACGACATCGGTGTAGAACGAGATCATAATTTCTTATTAGAAAGTGGGTTAATTACTTCTAATTGTTTTAATAAATCTCACTCCACTGCCTATGCCTACGTTACTTACCAAACAGCATATTTAAAGGCTAACTACCCCACCGAATATATGGCAGCGTTGCTAACGGGAAATAGCGGCAATAAAGATAAAATTAAAAGCTATATTGCCAAGTGTGCCGATATGGGAATTGATGTCGAACCTCCTGATATTAATCGTTCTAATATTGATTTTACCCCCGTTGGTAAAAAGATTTTATTTGGTTTATCTGCGGTTCCTCAACTAGGAGATGGTGCCATTGAAAGTATTTTAGTTGCTCGCAGAGAAAACGAAGGGCAGTTTCAATCGCTTTCGGATTTTTGCAGTAAAGTCGATCTGCGTACCGTCAATCGGCGTACCTTAGAAACTTTAATTCATTGCGGTGCATTTGACAAAATGCACGATAATCGCAAGCAACTTGTAGATTATCTCGATCCCGTGATTAGTTGGGGACAAAAACGTGCAAAAGAGCGCACTAGCGGTCAGATGAATCTATTTGATATGTTAGGAGGAGGAACAAAGGGAGAAGATGGAGAAACGAAGAGTTTTGATTCTGCACCTTTACTCCCTCAAGTCCCTGATTTTTCACCTCAAGAGAGACTCAAAAAGGAAAAAGAAATTTTGGGTTTCTATGTTTCCTCTAATCCTTTAAATACAATTAAACCGGCTGTTTCTATTGTTGCGCCGGTTAGCTTATCAAACCTGAGAGATTTTCCTAAACGGCACAAAATTTGTGCGATCGCATTAATTAGTTCAGTTAAAACAATTATGACGAAAAAAGGAGATCCCATGGCATTCCTACAGATTGAAGATTTAAGCGGACAAGTAGAAGGGGTTGTATTTCCCAGTGCATTTGGAGAAGTTGAAGAATATTTACAAGACGATGCACGCTTAATCTTTTGGGGGAATGCTGATAAAAAGGATGGTAAAGTTCAATTTATTGTCGAGTCTGTCGAACCGGTAGAAGAAGTTAAAATGGTCATGGTAGAATTGACCGTACAACAGTCACGAGATCCGCGTATTCAAAACAATCTAAAAAGCATTCTCCAGCAACAAGCGGGAAATAATGGCAATGGCGCAAAAATTCCGGTTGTGGCACGAATTGGTACAGGAAAAGATGGCAAACTTGTGCGCTTAGATCGGAAGTTTTGGGTACAAAACGATCGCATTGCTGTCACTGCATTAACGAATGCGAATTATACAGCCAGCAGCGACTATATTCTCCCTCATTAGTTATAGGTTATTTGAGTGGTCTAGTTGATATCATAGGGTGATTATTCACCAACCAATACCCAATACCCAATAACCAATTATTGAGAAGTTACTTGGGTCACTTGACGTAAAGCGCGAGTTTGATCCATTAATGCTTCCATATCTTCTTCGGATAAGCGCTGAACATAATTTATTTTCACTTCTTCAATTAAAGCCACCAATAAATATTCTAAGCGATCGATGCTTTGCTTGGCTTTAATTTCTACTCTCATCGACTCGGTAAAGGTTTCTACCAGATGTTCTAATAATTTATCAAATTCGGGATCTTCCTCAATTAGCTGCTTAATTTGAACGTAAATAATTTGGTAAATCTGCGAGATTGTTTGTTTTGTTAAAGTGCTGGTCGCGTCTTCTACTCCAGGAAGCATCTTGATGCCTTGGTAGGCGGGGCTATCCTTTACTGCTTTTTCGATGCTATATTGTAGAAGTCCTTCAATATCATTCCGAACATCAGGAAGCACTTTATTCACAACCAATTGTAAGACCAAACGAGTAATTTCTGCGATTTCATTGGTATCATTGAGATCGACGTAAGGATTAGTATTTTGTTGTGCTAAAAAGTTGGTTAGCTCTCCTTTTCTAATTGAGCTTTGAACTTGATTGAGAACGCCTACGACGACCACTTCTGTTAAGTCTTCTGCAATCCCAGCAACAAACCCTTGACTGGCTTGTTTTTTGATTTTTTGCATATCAATGATTTTAGCTTGGTGGAGACGAATTGTGACTGGAATAATCCGCAACCAACGTAGGGGACTCAACCAATGCGGAATCGGAAAAAACAGTAAAATATCATACCAACGCCAAAGCATGGCATCTCCCCAACTGACCCCTTTTCGCTGGCGACTAATAAACCACGATCGCGCGATAAATTCAGCAAAAAAAGGAAAAGTAAAGAAAATATCAATTAAGCCAAAATTATTAAAGGGCTGACCATTTTCACCAATAGGACGAAAATAGTTAGTTTCCATGAGAGGACGAATATTGCGATCGAAGAATTCCAGTTCATCTGACGCACTGTTTCGAGAAAGATATTCCTCGCTCCAAAAAATCCTAAAGGCTTCTTTTGCAGAGCCATTCGCTTCTGGAACGCGATCACGCATGAGATTTTTAATTCGCTCTAATGTTCCGGTTTTGTTGGCAACTTGAAAAGGGTTCGTATCGACAATATCAACACTGCGATCGCGCAAATCCGCTAAAATATCTTCAACTTGCGGAGTGCGGAAACTATTCAGTTCTTTGTCAAATTTTTCAACTCGTTTTAAATACTCTTGCGTGTCTCGATTCGGTTCTATTCCTTTAAAATTATCGTAGAATTGCGTAATAGGTAAATCATGAATATCCATTGGCTCTTCAGGAAACTGATATTCAAATTCCCCCAATTTAAAAGCAATTAAAGATACGCGACCTTGCAGCCAGAAATCTCGCAAAGGAATATAAGTATAATCAAATAAAATGAGGATAAAATTGAGGAGCGCCCAAAGAGCCATTGCTCGTTCAAACCAGAGATTCTTCTTTTTCACAAAATCGGTAACTGCGGGAGGAATTCGTTTAGAAAGAGTCATTTCAGTGAACAGCGAACAGTAAACAGTTAAATCTATCGGCAAAAAAAAAGGAGTTTCCCGATACTTTTACCCATTTATAACCGATCGCCTGCCGTCGCGATCGCAACACAACATTTATTAAAGAAATTTGCCTATTGTCTCCTTTCTCTAAAGCCAAAAGCACTCTGCTTCCGTACAAACGCCATCTAAGCGCCGATCCCAAGGATCTACAGGTAATTGAGCCAATAATGCCAATTGAAAAACAATCCCGATCGCGGGGATATTTCGCCATTCTGGTAATGCCAGCATTCGATCGTAATATCCTCCCCCGTATCCCAAACGAAAGCCGCCGCGATCGCAGGCTACTGCCGGAACGAGGATTAAATCGACATTTTTCGCCTCTAAGCGAGGGAAATCGGCATCAGGTTCAAAAATGCCATAAGCTCCTGCTTTCAGTTCTTGTGAGGGCTGCCAGTGATGCCAAATGAGAGATTTATCGACACATCGAGGTAAGCCCCATTGTTTTTGCTGGTTCCCAAATAAAGAACTCAAATCGGGTTCCCGACGAAAATGAGTATAAGCAAGAATCGTGACAGCATTGGCAAATAAAGGCAACCCTTGCAATTGAGAACAAAGGCGATCGCTTTTTTCGCGCCAACTTTCTTGAGTCAAGGCTTGTCTTTGCTGTAATAATTGACGGCGTAGGGCTTTTTTCTTCATCTTTGATTGCGATAGGCTTGCCATGCGAGGGCGACAAGAGCGGCATCATTTTGGTCACTATCTCCCGATCGCATTGCTCTCAAGAGGCGATCGCATTCGCTGCGACTGACATAAGTACACCCCCAAGAAATCAAGACATCGCGATCGACGCGATCGCCATCGGGTTTGTACCAAAACCCCCCAAACTTCGCATTTACGCCGTTGGGATACTTCCAAACGGACCCAAAACTGGCATATTCTCCATTAGGATAACGCCAATCTTGTCCGGTACGAACTTGTTGTCCATTGGGATAATGCCAAAGAGAGCCAAATTTCACGATTTGTCCGTTCGCATAGCGCCAGACTCCCGATCTTCGATTTGCGGTATATTGCGAACAAAAGATCTGCTCTTCACTGGCCACCATCCGTGTCAAGATGCTGTTTCCTTCCCCAACACTGGCCAATCGCGCCATAATCATGAGATGGGAACAGGTAGAACTTTGGGCAGGATCGGAACGACGGATTCGACCGCAATAACGCTCCTCAAGGATGGCTAAATTGCGATCGTCCAACCCTTCAGCCCGAAGAATCTGTCGCGATCGCCGAATTTCCCGACATCGTTGAGAAATAGCTAAAGCGCGATCGCTCTTGAAGAAAGGGAAGAAGCAACAGGCAATCAGCAATAAATAATATTTTTTCATTTCATCATTCCTCCTGCAATTAGAAACGAATATTGGTATAAGATTCTTTGCCTTTGGATAAATACAAATTGAGTAAAGAAAGAGAGAAAATAATTAAAAATAAAACCAATCCCATCGTACAAGCATAACTGATTTCTAAATTATTAAATGCCTGTTCGTAAATATAATAAACTACAGTTTTAGAACTATTCTGAGGTCCGCCTCGGGTCATGATATACACTTCTTCAAAGACTTTCGTCGCCGAAATTGCCGAAATTACCGCAACCAACACTAAATAAGGACGCATTAAAGGCACCGTAATATCCCAATGCTTGCGCCAGCCATCAGAACCATCAATGGCTGCTGCTTCATACAATTCCGCCGGAATAGATTGCAACCCCGCTAAATAGATGGTCATGTAATAGCCCAATCCTTTCCAGATGGTCACCAGCATCACACTCCAAAGGGCATATTTAGGACTGGTTAACCAACGGATTCCCGACTCAAAACCGATGCTTTTCAAAAGTTGATTGAAAATGCCATTGGAAGCATAAAGCGCATTCCAAGCAATTCCCGCGACCACCATGGAAATAACGACAGGAGTATAAAACGACATCCGAAACCAATGTATTCCCTTGAGTTTTTGATTGACTAAAATCGCCAGACCCAAAGGTGCGATCGCTAACACGGGAACGGCTCCCACCAGATAAATTAATGTATTGCCGAGGGTTTTCCAAAAGACGCGATCGCCTGCCAAACGGCGAAAATTTTCCCAGCCGATCCATTGGGGCATCTGAGTTAGATCGTATTCATAACGGGCAAAACTTAAAGAAAATGCTTGTAAAGCCGGTAAAAAAACCGTTAGCGTTAAAATAGTTAGAGCCGGTAACAAAAATAAATAAGGAGTGAAAGACCGACTATGCAGGATTGGCGATCGCGAAGGCAACTTACGCATAAATTTCTCAAAAGAATGTAGTTAGATTAACAGTTCATTGCTTTTTAACTATAGTTTAATTTAATTGAAGACTAAAGTAACAGCTAAACTTAACCCATAACTTTTCAGTCATGCTTTTTCCCCCTTAACCTCCAAGAAAACGAACAAAGGTAGAGAAAAACAGTGGTGTATTAAAATTGTTCAGTCTCCGTTTCAACCCATACTGAAGGTAAATTGCAAATTGAAGTTGGGAGACGGCGAATTACATTCGCCAAGTCAAACCAACCTGTTGCGAATTGTATAACGCCCATGAACTCCATCGAAAATGCTACACAACCCTTCACTCCGACATTTTTTGCTCAAGGATCGCCTCCGATGGAACGAGAAGCACGATTTGCCCTCGCTTTATTTCAGTCTCTCCCCGTTCCGGTTATCGTGGCTAGACTGAAGGATGGAATTATTCTCCACACGAACGAATATTTTTGCTCGATTTTTGGCTTGAGTGTCGGGGAAGTGGTGGGTACTCGCTGTTTACACGATTATTTTGAACCGGCGGCTTGGCAAGTTCTCCAGCAAGCCCTGTTGCAATACGAATTTCTCCCCAACTATGAACTCAAGCTCCGGCGAGTGGACGGCAAAACCCTTTGCGGGGTGGTTTCGCTGCAATTGCTTTCTTTTGAAGGAGAACAAGCGATCGTGGGCGTATTTCACGATATTACCTATTCCAAAAAAGTTGAATACCTCCTCCACGAAAATCGTCGCAATTTTTCCACCCTAGCGGAGAATTTACCCGGAGTTATCTATCGTCGTCTCTGCGATCGCGAGTATCATAGCGGCGAATTGCTTTGCGAGTTCGTCAGCGACGGCTGTTGGGCTCTCACGGGGTATATGCCAGAGGATTTTACCCACCAACGCATCGACCTCGATCGCCTCATTCATGCCGACGATCGCGATCGCGTTCTCAAAACGCGAAAAATCGCTCTCGATCGCCAACAACCTTATACCATCGAGTATCGCCTGATCGCGCGATCGCAGGAACAAAAATGGGTACGAGAAAAAGGTAATGGCATTTTTCGTCAAGGGAAATTAATCGCCCTCGAAGGTTTCATCAGCGATATTAGCGATCGCAAGCGCGGACAAGAAGAATTAAAGTTATTTCAATACCTCACTCGGGCGGTGGCAGAAGCACCAGACTTTAACACCGCCCTCGAATTAGTGCTAAACCGTGCCTGTCAAGTTCTGGAATGGGATATCGGAGAAGCATGGATTCCCAACGAAACAGAAACAATTTTGGAATTGAGTCCGGCTTGGTATGGCGATCTCGCTAAACCCAACTTGTTCGCCTTTCGCGAACAAAGTCATGCCTATTATTTTCCCAATAGCGTCGGCCTTCCCGGACTGATTTGGCAAACCCGTCAGCCGCAATGGTTTCCCGATCTTTCGCACCATAGCGAATTCCTCCGCAATCAATTAGCTTGGGAATCTGGTTTGAGGACGGCTTTTGGCGTTCCCATTATCGCTGATGATAAAGTGGTGGCAGTATTAGTCTTTTTTAGCTGTCGCGATCGCCAAGTCGATCGCCGCCTGCTCGATCTGATTTCCACCATCGCTGCCCAACTTGGCGGGATTATTCAATGCAAGCAAGCCGAAGCCGCCTTGCGGGAAAGTCAACGCCAATTACACAGCTTAATTAACTCCACCCCGGGTATTTTCTTTAACGCTGCCAATGATGCCGGATGGTCCATGACTTACCTCAGTGAAGGCTGTCAAGCCTTGACGGGATACAAAAGCGAGGAATTGCTCGCCCAGAATCCTCACTCTTTTGAAAAGATTATCCATTGCGAAGATGTCTCGAAAGTTTTAGCCGCGATCGAAACCGGCGTTCGACACCAAAAACCCTACGTGGTTGAGTATCGCATCTGTACCAAACAGGGAGAATACAAATGGGTTTGGGAGAAAGGGCGCGGCGTTTATGATGAAGCGTCAAATATTTTGGGATTAGAGGGTTTTATTACCGATATCACCGAACGCAAGCATGCCGAACAAACATTGCGATCGCAAGCCTCGGAACTACAGGCTCTATTTGCGGCCATGACAGATATCATCCTTGTTTTTGATGCCACAGGACGCTATCTCAAAATTGCCCCCACCAATCCAACTTTACTTTACCGACCCTCGCAAAATCTCATTGGCAAACACCTTCATCAAGTCTTCGATCGCGATCGTGCCGATCTCTTTTTAGGGTATATTCAACAAGCCTTACAAGAGAAAAAAACCATTAATGTTGAATATAGTCTCACGCTTCAAAAGCAAGAGATTTGGTTTGCGGCAACAGTTGCTCCGACAGAAGAGAATACCGCCATTTTCGTCGCTCGAGATATTACCGAAGCCAAACACGCCCGAGAAGCCCTCAAACAGGCTGAGACCAAATATCGCAGTATCTTTGAAAACGCAGTCGAGGGTATTTTTCAAACGACCCCAGACGGTCACTATATTAGTGCAAATCCCGCCCTTGCTAAAATCTACGGTTACGAGACCCCACAAGATTTGATCGTTTCTTTGACAGATATCGAACATCAACTTTATGTCGAACGTTCACAGCGAACGGAATTTGCGCGTTTAATTCAACAGGATGATGAAGTCGTCGGCTTTGAATCGCAAATTTACCGACAGGATAAGAGTATTATTTGGATTTCTGAGAATGCCCGCGCCGTTCGCAACACAAAGGGCAAAGTTCTCTACTATGAAGGCATGGTCGTCGATATTACCGAACAGAAACAGCATAAAGAAGAACTTCATCAACGAGCATTTTACGATGCGTTAACGGGACTGCCTAATCGTGCCTTATTTCGCAAGCGTTTGAATGAAGCTTTAAAACAAGCAAGGCAAAACAATCTCGAAAAATCTTATTATTTTGCCGTTCTTTTTTTGGATTTAGATCGCTTCAAAGTCGTCAATGATAGTTTAGGGCATTTAGTCGGCGATCGCTTACTGATTGAAATCGCCAGAAGGCTAGAACAATGCGTGCGACAAGAGGATACAGTGGCACGTTTGGGCGGAGATGAATTTACGATTTTGTTGGATAACATAGAAGATATCAGTACGGCAATTCGCGTGGCAGAACGTATCGAAAAAGAGTTACAAGCCCCTTTTCAATTAGATGGCTATACCGTATTTACTGGCGCGAGTATTGGTATTGTATCTTGTGGCGTTCGCGAAGCATCTCGGCCAGAGAACCAGCTTTATACAGTCAGTCTTAATGAAGTAGAACAATCCCAAGGGGTTCTCTGTCAACACCAACAAGGAGAAAAAATTGAGTCCTGTATTTATTATCAAAATCCCGAGGATTTATTGCGAGATGCAGATACGGCATTATATCGTGCTAAAGAATTAGGAAAAGGGCGTTACGAACTTTTTGATCCTACCATGCACCAAAACGTTGTTTCGCAATGGCAATGGGAAACGGAATTGCGCCAAGCTTTAGAAGAAAAACAATTTGAGGTTCATTATCATCCTATCGTTTGTTTAAGCACGGGAAAGTTACAAGGATTTGAAACGTTATTACGCTGGCAGCATCCCCAAAAAGGTACAATTTATCCCTCTGAATTTCTCGCGGTTGCAGAAGAAAGCGGTTTAATTATTCCTATTGGCAATTGGATTCTAGAAACGGCTTGCACGCAAGTTCAGTCTTGGCAAACCGATCGAGAAAATTATTCTCCCTGTGATATTCATATTAATATTTCTAGTAAGCAATTATTACAGCCGGATTTAATCGATCGCATCGATCGCATCTGCAACCAAACCGGATTCAATCCATCTGCATTAAAGTTAGAAATTGCTGAAAGTTTGTGGACGCAAAAAGTGGATGCTGCGCGGGCTATTTTACAACAGTTACAATCGCGGAATATCGAACTATGTATTGATGATTTTGGAACGGGTTACTCTTGTTTGGAATATTTACAGCAGTTCCCGATTTATGGTTTGAAAATAGAAAGAACTTTTGTGAGTGCAATAGGAAGTAACGAACAAAAAGCAGAAATTGCTCGCATTATTGTTATGCTGGCCAAAAATTTGGGCTTGCGAGCGATCGCGGAAGGAATTGAAACCCAACGACAATTAGAACAGATGCAGGCATTTGGGTGCGATCTCGCTCAAGGATATTTCTTTGCTAAAGTATTGACATCCCAAGAAGCCCAAGAATTATTCGCCAGCAACGAACCGTTATTCTCAAATTAGTGGGTATTAATTATTGGTTATGGATTCATGAATCAAGCGAAAAAGCCCAAACATATTGTTTTAACGTCTCATCCCCATCCTGCTAAAACCAACTCCGTACCGATTTGTTGGGGAGAATTAGACCCCATTAAACGCGGTCCCGTCATTGGCACGTTAGCCAAACAAGACCATCGCAATGCGATCGGAACCCATTCGGGATCTTATGCTGTTTATCGTGCTTTAGCGGTGGCCAGTGGCGCATTACAAGCCGATCATCGTGCAGATCTGACCCATACTTCTCCCATTGAAGCGATCGGTCCTTATCCCAGTTGGGGAGATGCCGATAAAATCGTTTCTTTGGATCCTTTTGGGGCTGTTGTGGATGAGGTTTATGGGGAATTTTACGATCGCGGTTTCGATATTCGTCCTACCATTGCCATTACGAAAGCGCAGATTAATTTGCCGGAGTTACAAGAAGCAGTTGTTAAAGGAAGAGTTAAAATAGATGGGACAATCGTGAAAAAAAATGGCGCTTTGGCGGTGATGAAAGTCGCGATCGATCCGGTCTGGTATTTGCCGGGGATCGCCAAGCGCATCGGGGTTAAGGAAGGGATTTTGCGGCGCACTTTATTTCAGCAAACGGGGGGGATGTTTCCCGAATTGGTCACTCGTCCGGATCTCCATGTTTTTTTACCCCCCATCGGGGGTATGACGGTTTATCTTTTGGGGAATTTAGCTGGCGATCGCCATCCTCTCGCCGTTAGGGTTCACGATGAATGCAACGGATCCGATGTTTTTGGCTCGGATATTTGCACCTGTCGTCCCTATTTGATTCATGGGATTGAAGTTTGCGTGCAGGCAGCACAGGAAGGCGGATCGGGGGTTATCATCTACAATCGCAAGGAAGGACGTGCTTTGGGGGAAGTGACGAAGTTTCTTGTTTATAATGCCCGCAAGCGTCAGGAAGGGGGCGATCGCGCCGATGCTTATTTTTCTAGGACAGAATGCGTGGCGGGGGTTCAGGATATGCGTTTCCAAGAACTGATGCCGGATGTGCTGCACTGGTTGGGGATTACACGGATCGATCGCTGGGTATCGATGAGTAATTTAAAATATAATGCGATCGTCAATTCGGGAATTGAAATTGTCGATCGCATTGCCATTCCCGATAATTATATTCCCGAGGATGCCCGGGTCGAAATTGCTGCAAAAACGGCGGCGGGATATTACACGGAAGGAGAAACGCCAGATGAAGAAAAGTTAACACAAATTAGCGGCAGGAATTTACAGGAATATTAATAACTGCTGGCATCTTGGTGCAAATTAAAGAGAATAGCCGTGCGATTGTCAGAACATAGGCAGATTTTCGGAAACACCATACCTTGTCAATATTCCCCAGCTAAACTAGATTAGATATCTTCTGTTAGAGTATCTTCTTCTTCTCTGATTCCGACCAGCAAATCATTTTTAGAAGAGTTCGGCGATCGCAATCTCTCCCATCCCTATTATTGGAGTGCTTTTACTTTAGTCGGCAGTCCTTGGTGATTTCAGCGATCGGTAAACAGTTATCAATTATCAGTGGGGAATGCGATCGACAAATTAGTGGCAACTGATGGTTTAATAATGGCCAAACAACCCATAACAACTTATTTCTAATCCCTAGCGGGGAATAATCAATATAAACAATGGTTTTACCGAATTATATCAACGGAGCATGGCAAGCGTCAAAAGGAACAGAAATCCTCGATATTGTTAACCCTGCAACGATAGATATTCTCGATCGCGTGCCTTTATCCCGTCGTGTAGATATAGAAAGTTCAGTGCAAGCGGCTTCTACGGCTTTTAAAGATTGGCGCAAAACGCCCCCTCTCGACCGCATTCAATATTTATTTAAATTAAAAACATTAATTGAAGAGAATTTAGAGGAATTGTGCCGCACGATTACCCTTGAATGCGGGAAAACTTTGGCAGAATCCAAAGGAGAATGGCAGAGAGCGATTGAAAATATCGAAGTTGCTTGCGGTATTCCCATGTTAATGCAAGGATACAACTTGGAAGATATCGCTCGGGGCATTGATGAAATTATGATTCGTCAACCTCTTGGCGTAACGTCAATTATTGCCCCGTTTAATTTTCCGGGGATGATTCCCTTTTGGTTTTTACCCTATGCGATCGCTTGTGGCAATACGGTCATTGTCAAACCTTCAGAAAAAGTTCCCCTCACCATGCAGCGCATCTTTGCGTTACTTCATCAAACGGGTTTACCCAAAGGCGTTGTCAATTTGGTCAATGGCGCAAAAGAAGTTGTTGATACCATCTTAGAACATCCTCAGATCCGGGCGGTGAGTTTTGTCGGCTCTTCTCCTGTTGCGAAATACGTTTATAGCAAAGCTGCCAGTCACGGTAAGCGGGTTCAGTGTCAGGGAGGAGCCAAAAATCCGATTATTATCCTCCCCGATGCCGATCGCGTCCTGACGACTAAAATTGCGGCGGATAGTGCCTTTGGTTGTGCGGGTCAGCGCTGTTTGGCGGCTTCTTTAGCCGTAACGGTGGGAGAGGCGAAAGATTGGTTTGTGGAAGCGATCGCAGAGACCGCAGAAACGCGCATTGTTGGCAATGGTTTAGAGGAAGGGGTGCAAATGGGTCCCGTGATTAATGCTCAAAGTGCGAGCAGAATTTCCGGACTGGTGGAGGAAGCGATCGCCGCAGGGGCCAAACCTTTAGTCGATGGACGCGATGCCAAGATTTCCGGCTATGAAAAAGGGCATTTTCTCCGCCCAACTCTTTTAAGCGAGGTCGATCCTATCAGTACCCTTGCACAAACCGAAGTGTTCGGACCCGTTTTGGGATTAATGGAAATGGAAACGATTGACGATGCGATCGCCCTCGTTAATAGCGGACAGTGGGGCAATATGGCGTGTTTGTTCACTTCTAGTGGTGCTGCGGCAAGGAAATTTCGTTATGAAGCCGAAGCGGGAAATATTGGCATTAATATTGGGGTAGCAGCACCGATGGCCTTTTTCCCGTTTAGCGGCTGGAAAGAGAGCTTTTTCGGCGATCTCCACGGTCAAGGAAAACATGCTGTCGAATTTTTTACGCAAACCAAGGTTGTAGTCGAACGTTGGTTTGAAGACTGGACGCGACAATTTTAGCGGTGTAGATATGTTTTGCGATATTCTTGCCGTGCCATTTCCTTTGCTTCTTTTCGAGTCCATTGAGAAAACGAAGGAAGCTGAGGAAGTTTTAGATATTGAGAGGGTAAAGGTTGCCGATAAAGAGTGAAAATAACTTCTGCGATCGTCCGACAGCAAGCCTTCGGATAGCGCACGGTTTGCTCCTCGCAAAATCTAATCACCATCCATCTTCGGCTGAGAAAAAATTGATTGCGGCGATTATCAATCCCTTGAAAATGAATGGGTTTTCGGGTATTATAAACATAAGGTTCATCCAGTTCAATATCAATATGTAGCCCATTTTCGTCAATATAAGTAAAATCGGCAGTATAAGAAAAACCACGAGAAAATTTGGGATTATGCAGTGTTTTGCCAATATAAATTTTACCCGGAAAGTATTGCTTTAATGTGCGTTCAAAGGATTTTTCGTTATAACCTCGCGGAATGAGTTTGTTATCTCCCGGTTTTGTTGTTTTCGCTAACTGTTTTTGCATTGCCCTCAGTGCAATTTTATAATTGCTTTGCCATTGTGCGAGACGGCGATCGCTTTCTTGTTTTTTTCGTGCAGATGTGGCTAAAGTCGTTTTAGGTGTGCGATCGCGATAGTGTTGCAATTTTTGTTGATAGGTGCGTTCTCGTTCTAAATGAATTCTGTATTTTTCACGGCGATCGAAGTAGAGAAAGAGAATGGCAGCGATCGCAACAACAATAAACATGGTAATACCCAGCAATGGGATTGTAAAAGTCCAATATCCCCCAAAAAAGCAACCCAACAAACCAAAACCCACGATTAAAGGATGGGGTTTAAAATCGAACTTTGGGGGAGCAATAGGCGGCTTTTGCGGGTCAACAAGAGATATTTCCGGATGAGAAGGCAAACGAGATGAGCATTTTGCGATCTCTGGAGGAATCAAAACAAGCGGATAGGAGGAGTTCATCAACGAATTCAACCAAGCAACGAATATTTGAATCTTCCTTGTCATGGGTTGGCAACAGCAAAATAATTTGTGTACATTAGATTATCTTTGATATTGTACTTCGTTCGTTTGACTGAACTGACAATGACGATTTATTTTTATACGACTCGCGATCGATCTTATGGTTGTTTTTCCAACTTTTCCCCTCATGGTTTCGAATTAGATGAAGTTTGGTGGCCGACGAGCGAACATTATTTTCAGGCGCAGAAGTTTGCCGGAACCTCTCACGTTGAGGAAATTCGCAAGGCTAAAACGCCAAAAATTGCCGCGAATATGGGACGCGATCGCAAGCGTCCTTTACGACAAGATTGGGAAGCAGTGAAAGAAGAAGTCATGAAAAAAGCCTTATTACAAAAATTTACGACCCATGCCGATATTCTCGCAATTTTGCTCTCGACTGGAACAGAAGAAATTATCGAAAATTCTCCCTTTGATTATTATTGGGGTTGCGGAAAAAATGGCAGTGGTAAGAATCGTTTGGGTTTTCTCTTAATGGAAGTTCGGGAAACTTTACGCGATCGCAGCGAACAATAAACAACCAAAAAGCCTTCTGGTTTTTCTGGTGCAAAGAGAATTAACCCATCATCTTTTCATCACAAGTTTAGTTTTGTTGAGAGACTCAGCATATTTTCAACAAAACCCAGTAAGCTCATAACGATGTCATTAGTATTCAAAATTAGATCGGCTGAGAAATACATGAAGTCAGAATTTCCCGCCCGATCGTTTTTAACTGGCAGGATCGTTAAATTTGAGAACTTCAATTATGACAAATACATCAATCCAATGGTTCAAGGTTTTAACACTCGACGAACTCCCGGAAGGCCGCGTTAAAACAGTGGTTGCGGGTCATAAAAGTTTAGCGCTCACTCACTACAACGGTCAGTATGGCGCTTTGGATAATCGCTGTCCCCATCAAGGCGGACCTCTAGGAGAAGGCTCGATTGAGAATGGGATGTTGCGCTGTCCTTGGCATGGTTGGGATTATTGTCCTTTGACCGGACGGCCTCCGGGGGATCTGGAGGTCGATGACGCTCTGGAAACCTTCCCTGTTGAGGTGCGAGAAGATGGAGTTTATGCGGGCTTACCCGTAGAAAAGCCACACTTGCGAACCGTTAGCGATGTCATGGCCGAAACAATGACGAACTGGGGGATTACGCATGTATTTGGCATGGTGGGGCATTCTAATCTAGGATTGGCAGATGCCCTGCGCCGTCAAGAAGAACAAGGAAAACTCACTTTTATCGGCATTCGTCATGAAGGAGCCGCCGCCTTTGCAGCCTCGGCCTATGCGAAACTGACGGGACGACCCGCAGCCTGTTTGACGATCGCGGGTCCGGGGGCAACCAATTTACTCACGGGAATGTGGGATGCTAAGGTGGATCGCGCTCCCGTGCTGGCTTTGACGGGGCAGGTTAATTCCCAAGTATTGGGGACGGGGAACTTCCAAGAGTGCGATCTGAGTGCAGCTTTTAGCGGCGTTGCTGCTTGGAGTCAAACCGTGTTGAGCAATAGCAAACATGCTGAGTTGATGACCCTTGCGATCAAGCACGCCCTCTTAAAACGAGATGTATCGCACCTAATTTTTCCCGATGAAATTCAGGTACAATCCGCCATTGACGTGCCAGCATCTAATTCAACTGGACGCATTACCCCGCTTCAGATTGCTCCACCTCCCGAGTCTTTGCAAGGCGCGATCGCACGCCTGAAACAATCCCGCCGTCCCGCGATTATCGTGGGTCATGGTTCTCGCTTTCATATGTCCGCTATTATCGAACTGGCAGAACTATTGAATGCACCTGTCCTTACCACATTTAAAGGAAAAGGGTTGATTTCAGATCGCCATCCCCTCGGTTGTGGCGTGTTGGGGCGAAGCGGTACGCCTATTGCCAGTTGGTTTATGAATGAAGCGGATGTTTTGCTGGTGTTGGGGGCATCTTTCTCCAATCACACGGGAATTTATCCCGGTAAGCCCATTATTCACGTGGATTTCGATCCCCTCGCCTTGGGTAAGTTTCATCCGGTGGAGGTGCCGGTATGGGGCGAGATTGGGGTTGTGGTGGAACAACTGAAAGCCGCCCTAACCGGTCAAGTTACCAGCGAAGATATGCGATCGCAAATCGCAGAACGTTGGCAGATTTGGCGAGCCGAAAAAATCCGTCGAGAAGCCGACGATCGCGGTCAGGGATTAAACTCGGCGGCCATTTTTGCGGCGATGACCCGTCAGGTTCCCCATAATGCTGCGATCGCTGTCGATGTGGGCAATAATACTTATTCCTTTGGCCGCTATTTTGAATGTGAAGCGCAGTCGGTTTTAATGTCGGGTTATTTAGGCTCAATTGGTTTTGCGTTTCCAGCCGCAATGGGAGCATGGGCTGCAGCCGGACAAGAACGTCCGATCGTTTCCGTGTCGGGAGATGGCGGTTTCGGTCAATACTTGGCAGAGTTTACTACTGCGGTTAAGTACGGCATGAACATCACCCATTTCTTGGTAAATAACGCTCAACTGGGCAAAATTAGCAAGGAACAACGAGCAGGAGAATGGGACGTTTGGCAGACTTCATTGCACAATCCCGATTTCTCAAAATATGCCGAGATTTGTGGCGGGCTGGGCATTCGGGTCACTCGTAAAGAAGAACTTGATGAGGCAATGCAGCAAGCATTAGCGCATCCGGGGCCGGCGTTGGTTGAGATGATTGCCGATCCAGAATTGATCTAAAATCATTAAACTTTAGCGTCAGGGTATCAAGGATTGGGGGTATCGATACACTCATCAATAAAGTTAAGAATATTTTGTGGTAACTCTTCTCCTGTTCTCAATTTTCTGGCAATTTCCTGATATTGAGAATAAGGAATATTCGCTTTGATTTTATCAAAAGTACAGCCACAAACAATTTGAAATGTTGCACTCTGACCCGATGCACAGCTACTAATAAAAGCTCCTCTTTCATTCGGTGGATAAGAGTTGGTAACGCTTGTATTATTGCCATTCCCATTATTATTTGGTTGGGAAGTTTGAGCATGGGTCAGTGTTGCAAATAACAACCCCGATAAACACAAACCTAAGGAGGATAATACAAAAGAACTTAATTTCATGGGAGCAAAATTGAAAAGAGGACTAAGATCGTAGACTATAAAGGATGATTAATTGTTTCTCAAAGAAAATATTTCTTATTATCTAGAAAGCGATCGCGATTATGGCGTTAAAAAGCGTTCCGATCGCAAAATAAGTTCTTTTTGCAGCACTTCTAAGCGATCGCTGCGGATGCGATAAGTATAGCTACCGTTTTGGGCGGAAAACCCTCCCGCGATCGCCTGTGCGGGCAGCCACAATGAAGAAAAGGGATTGCGTTTCTCTTGAGAGAAATAAAACATTTGACTGCCAGACAAACAGACCTGAACGCGAAAATTGCGGGTTTCTCGGTTAAATAGCAAGCGATCGCTGCATCCTTCTGTCGGTGCGATCGCATTGCCTCGTGCATCGGGAGCATACGTTGAATTTGCCGTAGAGTCGGGGAGAAATCCCAGAGGATCGACGGGATCGCGACCGTTGGGGCGGACCTCAAAATGCAGGTGCGGGCCGGTACTGTTGCCCGTACTGCCCATTTCTGCGACGGCTTGGCCTTGGTATACGGACTGACCGACGCGGACAAAAAGGCGCTGATTGTGACCGTAAACCGTGCGACTGCCATCCTCATGTTGTAGTACAATCGCATTTCCCAACCCCCAATCATCCCAACCTGCCATCGTCACCATCCCGTCTCTCACGGCTAAAATGGGCGTACCCGCAGCCCCGGCAATATCGAGGCCTTCGTGGTAGCGGTGAAAAGTTTGGGAAATTTGCCCGGCGGTCGGCCAGATCAAATCTTGACGATCGCGACGAGACAAAGTAGCAGAAGTGCCGTAAGGACGACTTTCCACAGAACGATCGAGAGTTTGCCGAATGGGAATTGCGATCGCTACTGCCATCGCACCGAATAAACCCAACCCCAGCAAACTGAATGATAGCGATCGCACGAGCCAACTTTTGATCATGATTTATTCAATAGTAAACAGCAAACTCGCAAACTCTGACAAGAGAGTCAAGATCGGTGTTCCCTATTTTCTGAATGAGGGATGAGGGAATGATAGGGACAAAGCAATTCGGTATCGGCTTCTACTGTTTTCTTGTCTCTATGCGTTCCATCCGCAAACTTTTTCTTTATATCATTTTCGAGGGGCATTCATCACGATTTTCCCGATCGCTTTCCCAGTCATTGCTCATTGTTCATTGAAATTACCCTAAGCCCAATTCTCGCTTGAGTAAATTAATCGATTTTTCCCCGATGTAATTTTCACTGCAAATCAAATCGGGATGGCGAATTAAATCCTCTCGAGCCTCGAGGATCGCTTGTTTGGTGGCATCATAACTAGCGCGATCGCAGATAATCGTGTGGGCGCTGCGGATGAGGGCATTGAGGCGATAAGTATCATCTACTTTGGCGGTCATCACTAAAAGATCATCCCCACGCAAACTATGAACTAAAATTTGAGCAATCCCTAAAATGCCATCACTTAAACTCACTAACCCTAAACAACTATTTTGACGGAGATTCTTAACTTTAACCAATTCCTGATTGTAATCGTAAATATCAACAGGAATCACCCGCACGGAGTTGGGAGCCGCGATCGCTTCGGCTTCTTTGATAAAATAGCGACTGGTGACGACGGTTCCGGAATGAGTTTGCTCGAGAATGCCGACTAATTCCTCAAGAGCAACTAATTGAATAGGGATTTTTAACGCCCCTTCTAATTCCTTGACCATTAACTCTCCAGCCCCCATATCCCGTTGAGGAACCGTCACCAATACTCTCGCACTACACCGCAAGCGCCAATCAATTTCCGAGAGAAATAATTCTCTGGCTTGAGAGAGGGTACAACCCTGTACTAATAATTCATCAATGCTTTTCTGGACGACTTGATAAGCCTCAGGGTATTGTTCGAGCATGGGAGAGCCGAGATTTGTCCCCCCTTCGTGACCCTGTGCTTTGACATAGATACCCGATCCCGCTTGAGATTCCACCAACCCAGTTTCTTCGAGTTGGCGATAGACCTTACTCACGGTATTGCGATGCAGTCCCGTAATTTGCGCCAATTGGCGGGTGCTGGGGAGACGATGACCCGGGGGATATTGACGAGAAGCGATCGCAAACTGAATTTGGTCGAATAATTGTTTCGAGGCGGGAATATCACTATCAGTTTGAATATTAAATTGCAACGGGTTAGCCATAGCTGAGAATTCGGCAAAATGAGCGCGTTTCTCTAGTGTAGATTGTTCTCAGACGGTTTTGGGGAAGATTACGAACTATGACAGGTACAAATATTCGCACAGAATGGGTGAAGGTGCAGAATGGAGATTTACAGATTGATGCCTACCTCGCCCAACCGACGGAAAGGGGAACTTATCCCGGTATTATTGTCATTCAAGAAATTTTTGGAGTGAACGAACATATTCAAGATGTAGTTGAACGCATTGCGAAAGAAGGATATGTAGCGATCGCACCAGCCATTTATCAGCGTTTGGCTCCCGGTTTTTCTGTCGGCTACTCTCCCCAAGAGATCGAACTCGGGCGAAAATATAAAGTGCAAACCCAAGCTGACGAACTCTTGGGGGATATGCAAAGTGCGATCGACTATCTCAAAACTCTCCCTAACGTCAAAAGCGGAGGAATGGGCAGTATTGGCTTTTGTTTTGGGGGTCACGTCGTTTATCTGGGGGCGATTTTGGCTGATATTAAAGCGACAGCCTCGTTCTATGGAGCAGGAGTGGCAACCTTGACCCCCGGGGGAGGAGAACCAACTCTCACCCGCAGCCAAGATATTAAAGGCACGCTATACGCATTTTTTGGCCGAGAAGATCGTTTAATTTCTCGCGAGGAAGTGGAGGCGATCGCTGCCGAGTTGAAAAAATGTAACATTCCGCATCAAATTTTCTGCTATGACAGAGTAGGGCATGGCTTTTTTTGCGATCGCCGTTCGGACTACGACGAATCCTCTGCAAAAGATGCGTGGCAAAAAGTGTTACAGTTATTTAGCTCAATACTCTAGTTTCCCGCAGAAACGGTTAACGTAATATAGAAGAGCGCTCTCGTTTTCAATGGCATCCGGATCGGTTTAATTTTCCTCGAGAAAAACGTCCCTACCCATTTGAAAATGCTTAATTTCACCGTACAGACTGTTATGAGTTCCAAACCGACCGATTCTAATCCAGCTAATACATCCTTTTCGATGGATGACTTTGCCAAAGCCCTCGAAAGAGAAACCTTCAGTTTTCAGAGAGGGGATGTGGTACGGGGCAAAGTCATCGAGCATAGTTCCGAGGGGGTTTATGTTGACATTGGTAGCAAATCTTCTGGATTCGTTCCCATTGATGAAGCGGCGTTGGAATCCGCAAGCGATTTGACTAAAATTTTGCCGTTACAGGAAGAATTTGAATTTTTAATCGTTCGCGGACAAGATGCAGAAGGACAAGTCTTGCTTTCTCGCCGCCAACTTTCGATTAAGCAGTCTTGGGACGATATGCTGGAAGTGAAAGAAAACGGTTCTTCAGTACAAATGCGAGTAACGGGAGTCAATCGCGGCGGCGTAACCGGACAAGTGAAAGGATTGCGTTCTTTTATTCCGCGATCGCATCTCATGGAAAAAGAGAATTTAGATGATTTGATCGGGAAGTCTCTCACGGTAACTTGTTTGGAGGTCGATCCCGAACGACGGAAATTAGTACTATCACAACGAGATGCAGCGCGATCGGAAGCAATTAAGAGTGTAGAACCCGGGACGCTATCAGAAGGCAAGGTAGTCAGCATTCAACCCTACGGAGTCTTTGTCGATATTGGCGGATTAACGGGATTATTACACATCAAACAAGTGAGCGACAGTCCCATTCATTCTCTCAATACTGTTTTTAAAATCGGTCAAGAACTCAAGGTGATCGTCGCCGACATTGATGAAGATAAAAATCGCCTTTCTTTCTCAACGAAGATGTTAGAAAGTTATCCAGGAGAAATTTTAGAAAAAATGGATGCGGTGATGGCGGATGCGGAAACACGCCTTGAAGCGGCAAAAAACAAGAAGGCAAATCAAGAACAAGAGAAAAAACACGCATCAATTACTCAACCGCCCCCTCCCGGGGCAATTGTGCAACCGCCTCCTCCCGGTGCGATCGCCCCTCCTCAAGAACAGCCGCCTCAACCGCCTCCTCCCGGTGCGATCGCCCCTCCTCAAGAACAGCCGCCTCAACCGCCTCCTCCCGGTGCGATCGCCTCTCCAACTGCCGTTCCTGACATGGTGACAACAGCAGACCCACTCATCCAACCCCCACCCCCCGGTGCATCTATTCATCAGCAATCGCCGCCGTCGAGGGTGAGTCCAGAAGAAGAGTAATTCTTGAGTTTTATGTCTAGAAAAATAGCCCACCTCGTTTGAGATGGGCTATTTTTCTAGGTGTTCTCTTGAATGAGTTTTAGCTGATGGCGCGATCGTCACGCTTGTACTGCATATAAGCTGCAAAAAACAGACCTAAAAGTGTAACAGAAACCAAACCGAGAACGATTCCTAAAAGTAAATGTTCGACCATGTTTAACTCCGAGATCTTTCTATTCTTCTATTTTATACCAAAAGTCTTCCTTGACAAAGATTGTTTTTTTGGATAGTCTTAGTAGGGATTTTTATTTTTTGCTGTATCAAGAGATTTCAATTGATTAGATTGAATTTGTTTAGTCGATTGAATTAAGAAGCAATATATCTGTTTCAAACCAATACTTTTGAGATCGTAATCGATCGTCAAGATTCGATATTAGTATGACATCAGAATCAAAAACTTTAGCAAAAACTTTTCAGTCAAATTTTAATTTTGGTACAGCTAGTCTTTCTTTAATTGCATTAGGTATAGCTTTAATTGCAATGTCTTTTGCTGGAATCTTCACCAATTTGAGCGAACGGGAAATTAGTCCAAGTGCCACTATTTTTCATCGTTTCTGGACAGCCTTTATTGTTTTATGGCTATGGGTTATCTGTAAAGCAAGATATGGAAAATGGAAAGGCAAATATTTACCAACAGAAGAATACACAACCCAAGATAAATTACTTTTAGTGGCAACAGGTATTACATTTTGGTCGTGGAATTTTCTTTGGGCTTGGTCGTTGACTCAGACCAATGTTACGAACTCTACTCTTCTGCATAACCTGACCTCATTATTTACTTGTTTGGGAGGTTGGCTTTTATGGAAAAGACAATTTGACCAAAAATTTATAATCGGCATGATTTTGGCGATTGGAGGAGCAACAGTTCTCGAAATTGGCGACTTACAGCTATCTTTAAATCATTTTATTGGCGATATTTCTGCTCTTTTGTCGTCGATTTTCTATGCGGCAAATTTGATGTTAATTGAAACGTTGCGCTCTAAGTTTTCAGTGACCACAATAATACTTTGGAGTTGTTCGCTGGCCACAATATTGAGTTTACCCGTATTGGCAGTAACCCAGCAGAGAGTTTTTCCGATTTCTTGGCAAGGTTGGTTTTTTGCAATTTCACTAGGAATTATTTGTCAGCTTTTAGGTCAAGGACTTGTTGCTTACAGTTTGAAAAACTTATCTTCAGCATTTGTTTCTCTGAGTGAATTATTAGAACCTGTTTTTACTGCTATTGGCGCTTTTATTGTTTTTAACGAACAGTTAAACTTGCTCAATTGGTTAGCTTTTTCCGTTGTTTTATTAGGATTGTATTTTGCAACTGTTAGTCAATCTCTTGTTACTGAATCAAGTTTAGAATAGTTACTATCAAGAGGGAAATTAAAGGTAATGGACATTTTTGAAAAACTAGAATCTAATATAAGAAGTTATTGTCGCTCATTTCCAACCATATTTACGGAAGCAGAGGGAGCAATTTTAAAAGATGAAAAAGGAAATCAATATATTGATTTCTTTAGCGGAGCAGGAGTATTAAATTATGGCCACAATCATCCAAAAATCAAAGAAAAGTTATTACGCTACATCGAGAAAAATGGTCTTGTTCACAGTCTTGATATGTCAACTGTGGCCAAACGAGAATTTTTAGAATCTTTTGCGGCTATTATTCTCAAACCGAGAAAGTTAAACTATAAAATCTTGTTTCCTGGCCCGACTGGAACAAATGCCATTGAAGTTGTGTTAAAAACTGTCCGCAATGCGACAGGACGGGAAAATATTATTGCTTTTTCAGGTGGCTTTCATGGTGTTACATTTGGCTCTCTTGCCATGACAGCTAATGCTTACTATCGCGAGGCAGCAGGAATACCTTTGATGGGATCTCATTTTATGCCTTATGATGGGTATCTCGGAGATAATGTTGATACAACCGAATATTTAGATCGGGTTCTTTGCGATCGCAGTAGTGGTGTTGATTTCCCTGCAGCAATTATTGTAGAAACCGTTCAAGGAGAAGGGGGAATTAATGTCGCCCGTTTTTCGTGGTTGCGATCGCTAGAAAAAGTCTGTCGCAAACATCAGATTCTCTTGATTATTGATGATATTCAGATGGGTTGTGGGAGAACTGGATCGTTTTTCAGTTTTGAAGAAGCATCGATTTCTCCAGATTGCATTGTTTTATCAAAATCTTTAAGTGGTTTTGGATTACCGTTATCTGTTGTCCTGATTAAACCTGAATTAGATCGATGGAAACCCGGACAGCATAAT
This sequence comes from Spirulina sp. LEGE 11439, assembly GCF_059821285.1. Lineage (NCBI taxonomy): Bacteria > Bacillati > Cyanobacteriota > Cyanophyceae > Spirulinales > Spirulinaceae > Spirulina > Spirulina sp. LEGE 11439. Next base: position 13,721 of record NZ_JCAMRX010000033.1, on the reverse strand, counting down.
GGAACTTTTCGAGGAAATAATCTAGCTTTTGTAACAGGAAAGGCAGCCTTTGAAATTTATTGGCAGAACGATGATTTTGCGATTTCTGTTCGGAAAAAAGGGGAAAAGGTTCGAGATTTTTTAGAGCAAGAGATTCAACAGAACTGGCCGGAAATGTTTAAGATAAGAGGACGAGGAATGATTCAAGGAGTCACGGTTCAAGATGAGACGCTTGCAAGCCAGATCGCCCGTAAATGCTTTGAAAAGGGACTTGTTATTGAAACTTGCGGCTCTCGAGGAGAAGTGGTTAAGTTTCTCTCTCCTTTAACAATTTCTGAAGAAGAATTATATTTAGGACTCGAAATTTTTAAAGATAGCATCCAAGAAATATTATAACGTACGCAATTACTCTTTTACACACCCGTGACATCCATCGAGCGAACGGCTTATCCTCAATTTAAGCGCTATTATACCCCCCAAGAACTCCAAGAAATTTACACCCCCACTCATGTAGAAATTGCCTTTGGACGCACCTCAACCACTGGAGAAAACCACTATCTCAACCTGATGCTCCTGCTCAAATCATTTCAGAGATTGGGCTATTTTCCCAAACTCGAACGCATTCCCCATTCAATCGTCAATTACATTCGCACTTATCTCAAACTACCCCAAGATTTGCAATTTGGATATCAATACCCCCAAACGAAATCGAGTCATAAACGAGCCATCCGTTCTTACCTTCAAATTAGTCCATTCCCTCGAGAAATTAATCGCTCCATTGCAGAAATTATTGAAAGTCTAGCATGGGTTATGGATAATCCAGCCGATTTAATTAATGCAGCGATCGAAGAAATGGTTAAAAATCGTTACGAACTGCCTTCTTTTGCAACTTTAGATCGTCTGGTCAGTCACATTCGCACCCGAGTCAATCATCTCAACGATTTATTCGTACACTTGACATGGCTAGAAACTCTCGGAGATGTTGACTCTGCGATCGCCACTCTCACCCCCGGAAAAAGAGACCATTTTGCCTCGGAAGCTAAAGCGCTAAATGCTTCGGAATTGAAAGAGATGAAAGCACCAAAAAGACTGACGCTGCTTCTGTCTTTAATCCATTCGGCTCGCGTGCAGACCCGCGATAATTTGATCGAAATGTTTCTCAGACAGATGAAAAAGATTCATCATAAAGCCAAAGATAAGTTAGAAGAAATTCACCAAAACGAGCGAGATACGACAGAAAAATTAGTTTCAGTTTTAACGCAGATTTTGCACGTTTTTAACGATCCTTTACCAGAGAACAACGCAGTTCAAGAAGTGCGAGATATCGTCAAATCTCAAGGTGGAGTCGAACGACTCTTGGATGAATGTGAAGCCGTTAATGCTTATCGAGGCAACAATTATTTTCCTTTACTATGGCGCTTTTATAAGAGTCATCGTAGTGCTTTCTTTCGCGTTATTAATGCCCTTCAGTTCGCTTCTACAAACCTTGACAGAAGATTGACGAACGCTTTGGAATTTCTCCTTCAGAATACCCATCGTCGCGGAGAATGGCTTCCGGCTGAAGTCGATTTATCCTTCAGTTCCGAGACTTGGCAAAAGTTGATAAGGAGCCAATCGAATCAGAAGACTAAAATAGTGCGACGACACTTTGAAGTCTGTGTTTTTTCCTACCTCGCTGCCGAACTTAAATCTGGAGATATTTGCGTTCTCGGCAGTCAATCTTATGCTGATTATCGAGAACAATTACTGCCTTGGTCTGAGTGCAAAGATTGGGTCAGACAATACTGCCGGAATTTAGGTTTTCCTGAAGAGGTCAATGGCTTTATCGAACATCTTAAAACTCAACTCACTGAAATTGCTCAAACTGTGGATGAAAGCTATCCCAATAATACATCAATCTCGATTGATGAAGCAGGAAAATCTGTTTTAAAACGACCACTGCGCCAGTTTAATCCTCCTTCTTTACACGCTCTCGAAGCGTTGATTGAAGAAAGAATGCCAGAACGAAATCTCATTGATATTCTCAGAAATGTCGATTACTGGACGAATTTTACTCGCCAGCGACGAATAAAGTGGAAGCCTATCATGGTTTTTCTAAGTGGTTCTTTTTCGGTGGCGATCGCGTTATCGCGACCAATGATGTCGAACAACAAGAAAAGATAATCAAATAGCGATTTGGCGATTACACCATCGATATGGAAACTACTCCTCGTGCTTTGGATGAAGGGATGGCGATCGTTCTCTGAAGGGGTTCGTTACAAAACTTTACATCGCGTTCAATTTTACAGGTATCCCCTCTCTACCTCTAATTAATACTGAAGGAATTTTTAATTCAGGTAATAAATATCTTTCCAACCATCCTTCAAATCCTATTGCATCTAACCTTCCTGTAAATATCATTGGTGCAATTAAATCTTTTTTCTTTTTTCTCCTTCCCGCTACTAAATTTTCTCGTTTTCCTCGTTTTCCTTGTTTCTCTCCATATATTTTTTTGCCTCGTTTTGACCATATTTCTTTCTCACTAGCGATCGCGAGATTCTGTAGGTTTTGAATCTAATCTGTGAATCTGTGGTTCATTTTCTTCATGTCCTAACGTATTTGCGTAATGCGATCTCGAGCGTAACTTGACAAAAATACCTTACTCAATTATCGCGATCGCCCTCTTAAATATCTCACTGGATAATTTGGGTCAGGGTATCGACAAAATTCGGATAAGAAACCGCCGCCGCTTCCGCACGATGAATGGTAGTTTTGCCCTTGGCTGCTAATGCCGCGATCGCTAAACTCATGGCAATACGATGATCTGTATAGCTATCGGTTTCGCACCCCGTTAAAGTCACCCCCCCCGAAATTTCCAACCCATCAGGTAACTCGGTTATCTTTGCACCCATGCGATTCAACTCCGAAGCCGTCACCGCAAGGCGATCGCTTTCCTTCACCCGCAATTCCGCCGCATCTTTAATCGTTGTCGTCCCTTCTGCAAACATCGCCGCCACGGCCAAAATCGGGATCTCATCGATGAGACGGGGAATGAGATCCCCTGCGATCGCACACCCTTTTAATTTCCCATAGCGCACCCGCAGATCTGCCACGGGTTCCCCGGTTACGAGGCGTTCATTTTCCCGCACGATATCTGCACCCATCATCGCCAACGCCTCCAAAACCCCCGTCCGCGTCGGGTTAACCCCCACATTTTCAATCAACAATTCCGAACCCGGTACGATCGCCGCCGCCACCAACCAAAACGCCGCCGAACTGATATCCCCGGGTACAATCACAGTTTGACCTCGTAACATTGCCGATTGTCCCATCACCGTCACGCTGCGAGTCTCGCGATCGACGTTTAAATCTGCCCCAAATGCCTTTAGCATCCGTTCGCTGTGATCCCGCGAGAGAGCGGGTTCTGTCACCGTTGTTTGACCTTGCGCCAATAACCCCGCTAAAAGAACGCAGGATTTCACTTGAGCCGACGCAATGGGAGAATGGTAATGAATGCCCTGCAATTGCCGTCCGCGAATGGCTAACGGTGCGAGAGAATTCTCCTTGCGTCCCCAGATCGTCGCCCCCATTTGTTCAAGCGGTTTCACCACCCGGGACATGGGACGCGATCGCAAAGAATCATCCCCCGTCACCGCAAAAAAGCGATCTCCGTGAGAAGCCAACAACCCCAACATTAACCGCAAGGTCGTTCCCGAATTTCCGGCATTTAATACGCCTTGCGGTTCTTGCAAATTTCCCAAACCAATCCCTTCTACAATAACTTCTTTCTCATTTAAATCAGAAATTGTCGCCCCCATCGCTCGAAAACAAGCGGCGGTACTGTGAGGATCTTCCCCTAATAACAATCCTTGAATCGTTGTTTTTCCTGCCGCGATCGACCCTAACATGAGAGCGCGATGGGAAATCGACTTATCTCCCGGAATTTTCACCGTACCTTGTAAAGAGATTCCCGCCGTCGGTGGCGTAACGATTAAATCTTGATGGGGCGAACAATTCTCGAGCAGGACAACCATGAATCAAAAAAAAGGGGGGGGTGCAAAACTTTTTGATTGTACAACGATCGCACCCCACTCTCAAACAAAAACGATCGCGAGATGAGGATCGCTTTCATCATTACAAATTGTGAATTGTTAAACTTTGACGAGCATTATTATGTTTGTTCTCGAGTTTAAAGTTAAACCAAAACCTCATCAAATTGAATCTATTAACGAAGCGATTTGCACAACTCAGTTTGTCCGAAATAAAGTGTTGCATTATTGGATGGATCGCCGAGGGATTGGAAAAAAAGGACTCTTCAGATACTACTGTCCTGTTTTTAGGGAAGACGACAGCGATCGCAAGCTCAAGTTGCACATTCAGGCATTTTTCAGTAAAGATAGCCAATATTAAGATAATCCGATCGCAAAACATCTGAATGTCCAATCAATCCCCCGATATTATCCTTCTCGTCCTCGATACCCAGAGAGCCGATCGCCTGTCCTGTTACGGCTACGAAAAAGAAACCTCTCCAGCCCTAGATCGCCTCGCTACAGACTCTACCTTATTTCGTCATGCCGTCGCCGCTGCCCAATGGACGATTCCTTCCCATGCGTCTATGTTTACGGGGGTGTATCCCGACATTCATCAGATGGTACAGTCTTATTCCGTTTTGCCTCGGACACTCCCTACTTTAGCGGAACGTTTGCGAGAAGGTGGTTATTATACTGCCGCCTTTTGTAATAATCCCCTTGTCGGTGTCGTCAATAATGGCTTGCGACGGGGCTTTTATAGCTTTTTGAATTATAGCGGACTCCTCACCGATCGCCCCAACCAAGCGGGCATTCCCGCGAACTTAATCGATCGCTATCGCTCTTGGTTCAAGCGAGTTTTAGCGGGAACTTTTGGTAAAGTTCAGGATGCCTTTGCTCGCAGCGATGCCTTACTCTCTCTCTCCTTTAATCCCCTCATGGTTCCCCTCTGGCAAACCGCATTGAGTTTTAAGGGCAATACGGCGAAATCCTTAAATGATGCGGCAGAACTCCACATCGAGCGCAAAAAAACCGAAGGGCAACCCATCTTCACTTTTATCAACTTGATGGAAACTCATATGCCCTACCATCCCCCTCGCAAATTCGTCGAGCGTTTTGCTCCTCACGTCCTCAAAGATAAAGACGCGCAAGGCTATCTGCGCCAATTTAACAGTGATGTGTACGGCTGGTTGGCTCCCCTCGCCGATCCCCTCAATGCCCGGCACAAGGAAACCTTAGACGGAATGTATGATGCAGAAGTTGCGGCGCAGGACGAACAAGTCGGACTGTTTATCGAACAATTACAAAGGAGCGGCATTTTGGATAATGCTTTATTGGTTGTTTGTGCGGATCATGGGGAACATTTGGGAGAAAAACGGCTCTTGGGTCACACAAATGCGATTTATAACGAACTGGCACGCGTTCCCTTAATTGTCCGAGATGCCACCAATGCCTTTCCTCGCGGTACGATCCGAGATGAAGTTGTGTCCACCCGACAACTTTTCCATAGTATTCTCACCTCCGCAGGCTGCGCGACAGAAGTGGAAATGCCTCTCACTCTCGCCTTAACGGGAGAAACACAACCTGTATTTGCAATGGCTATCCCTCCGCAAAATGTGCTGAACTTATTAATGCAGCGACAACCGGAATTAGTGCGAGAAATGCAATGCGATCGCCCAGCTTTAGCAGTTTGGGAACGAGAGTATAAGTTATTGGCACGGGGAAGCAGTGAAGACTTTCTCGAGAGTTGCGAACTCTATAATATTGTCAGCGATCCCACAGAAACCCTAGATTTGCGAGATATTTTACCCGAACAAACAGAAATTCTGCAAGATTATTTAGAGGATTTTTATCAACAAAAAGATCTGGTTGGAGTTAGCGATCGCCCCGATAATTTCGACGATCCCCAAGTTTATCAACGCTTGAAAGACCTCGGCTATTTAGAATAATTTGAGCAATTTTCCGCAACTTTGAGAAAAAAATCGTCGCGATCGGCAATAATCGATGGGGGAATTAGTCTTACCGATTACTGATTTCCCATTACCGATTACCTAAAAAAATGTATCCACCTGTCGATCCAATTCTCTTTCAACTCGGTCCCTTAACTTTACGCTGGTATGGCGTATTAATGATGAGTGCCGTTCTCATTTGCGGTTGGCTTGCCAGCCGAGAAGTCGAGCGACGAGGGCAAAACTCTGACGATCTCTGGGATATGCTGCTCTGGATTATCATTCCGGGGTTTCTGGGTGCAAGGCTATACTACGTCTTTATTCAGTCTCCTCGAGATGGTTCTGGTATTGGTTATTATTTAGCCAATCCGGGGAAAATCTTGCAAATTTGGAGCGGTGGAATTCACATTTTTGGGGGTTTTATTGCCGGAGTTATTGCCTTGTGGATTTTTACGCGAGTGCGAAAATTACCTCCCTTAATTTTCCTTGATGCGATCGCTCTCGGACTTCCTCTCGCACAAGCGATTGGACGTTGGGGTAATTTCATCAACCAAGAATTATACGGACCTCCGACAACCCTTCCTTGGGGCTTAAGAATCGATCCACAACATCGCATTCCTCCTTATAACAACTTGGGACAATATCCTGAAAGCGATCGCTTTCATCCCCTCTTTCTCTACGAATCTCTCTGGAATTTCCTCGGTTTTGCTATTCTGTTTTGGATTTCTCGCCGTTTCTCCAAACAACTCAAACCGGGGGATATGAGCTTGCTTTACTTAATTTGGTATCCGTTAGGACGCTTTTTTATCGAATTTCTTCGCACGGATTCTTGGTTTTTTACCGGTACGCCCTTTAATATGGTTCACATTCTCAGTTTTATTGCGGTTGCAAGCAGTGCGATCGCTTTATATTTGCATCATAAAAATGTAACCAGCAGCCGCTAAATTTCCAGCGATCGCCTTGGGAAGGAAAATTTCGCAGGCGATCGCTGAATGAGTCCAAGAATTTCGCTTCGATCGCATTCTGGATTTACTCGAGGAGATGATTGATTGAGAATCCCATAAACGTTAGATATCTAACATTTATCAAGCGTAAACTTGACAATCATTATGGTTTTATCAAAACTTTAAAGAATGAATTATTCTCTATCTTGATTATCTATGAAAAAATAAGAGATGTTAATGCTCGATCGCTAAAGATTTACTATTGCGGGTGAGAGCATTTAAAAATCTTGGCCAGCACAAATCTATAAACCCATAAAAAATTCATAAAAAATTCATAAAACTAATACTCATATTAATTGTGTGGACAGTCAATATCGATTTTGTTAGGATTGAAAAACCTTGGCAGTACAAAACCTTGAAAATGATTTCACCCTTGGGAGCAAAAATGAAAATTCGGTTGAAAATTTGGCACTGGGAGAAAATAATAGGTGTATTTTGCTTGGGTTTATTGCTAACAAACTGTGCGGGAGCGATCGAAAAGCAAGACCCCAACTCCTCGGAAAAGCCATCTCAGAAAGATGAAACGTTAACCATTTGGTGGAATCGAGGTTATTACATTCAAGAAGATGAAGCCCTCGAAACTATCATTACAAAATGGCAACAGGAAACCGGAAAAAAGGTCGCACTCTCTTGGTTTTCTCAAGATGATTTGCTCAAAGAAATCGATAATGCGGTTAAAACAGGAACTCCTCCCGATATTGTTTTTTCCAGTCAAGCAGATAACTTGACAACTCCTCGTTGGGCGTGGGAAGGAAAACTGGCGGATGTTTCTGAGGTGGTCGAACCTTTAAAAGAACTGTATAGTCCAGCCGTCCTACAATCTGTTTATCTTTATAACAATACCGCGCGATCGCGTTCTCTTTATACCGTCCCTATTAAACAGCAAACCGTACACATTCACTACTGGCGCGAAATGCTGGCAGAAGCAGGTTTAAAGGAAGCAGATATCCCGACAGAATGGGATGCCTTCTGGAAATTTTGGCAACAAGCTCAAGATAATTTGCGCGAGAAAGGGCGAACGGAAATCTACGGTATCGGTTTTCCGTTATCCAGTGAAGCCAATGATACTCACTTAGCGTTTGAACAGATATTAGATAGTTATGACATACAAATATTGGACGAAGAAGGCAATCTTCTCATTGAGGATCCGCAAGTGCGTCAGAGTGTTGCGGCGGCTTTAGCATGGTTTACCAGTTTATATAAAGCAGGTTATATTCCCCCCGAGGCAAATAACTGGACGAATGGCGATAATAATACCGAATTTCTCAATCAAAAACTCTTGATGACCTTCAATCCTACTCTTTCGATTCCAGGATCTCAGCGAGAAGAGGAAGATATTTATCGCAACCAAATCGCAACCATTGGCTTTCCCAATGAACCCGATGGAGAACCCCCTCAATATGTTGCCACGATCAAACAAGTGATGCTTTTTGCCTCGTCTCCTCGTCAAGAGACTGCCAAGAACTTTCTTACTTATTTCGTTCGTCCCGAACATCTGGCCCCTTATCTTGAAGGGGGTTTTGGCCGCTATTTCCCAGTGATGCCACAATTAACAGCCCAGCCATTTTGGAACGATCCGGCGGATCCTCACCTTTCTGTGGCGGCTCGACAATTCCAAACGGGAAAAATTCGCTCTAATTACCAATCTCGCAACCCGGCTTATGCTAACGTGCAATCGGAAAGCATTTGGGGTCGAGCGATCGAACGCATTATTGATAAAGGTGCATCCCCTGAAGAAGCGGCGAATGAGGCCTTGAACCGGATCGAAGAAATTTTTGCGGAATGGGATAGTTAACGCGATCGCAAAGCTCTCAAAAATTATTATGATTCATTTCTGGAAAAAAAGCCTGCTGGTGCAAATTGTCGGATCGTTTTCCGTCTTATCTTTGGCAATTGTTGCTTTGGTGGGTTACGTTGCTTTTAATCAAGCCCGAGATTCCCTCAAACAATCCGTGTTTGACCGACTGACGGCGGTGGCTGCTTCTAAGGAAGGAGAGTTAAATCGTTGGTTGCTCGATCGCCGGGATACTCTCATCTCCCTCAGTCACTTGTTAGAGATCCGCTCTCAAGCAACCATTGTGCTGACTCAGCCCAAATCAGCCCCGGAATATCAAGCTGCTTTAGAAGCCCTGCAACTTTCTTTGCAGAGTTTTATCCGCGATCGCTCCGATTATCGAGAAATTGTCGTCCTCTCGAAAGGGGGACGGGTATTAGCTTCAACCCATTCCGAGAATATCGGCCTGTATTCCCCTCTCTATCAAAATATCCAAATCTCTCGCAGCGATACAAACGACACTTTCGTCTCGAATTTTTACCAATCCTCAGATACGCGCAAACCGACCACCACCTTTAGTACGCCGATTTTTGATGAGGAAGGCAAACGCTTGGGGTTATTTGCCATTCATCTCAATCTCGATCGCATTGATGACATTATCCGAGAGAATCGAGGCTTAGGCAAGACCGGGGAAACCTATTTGGTCGCCAATATGGGGAGTAATTTTTCGCCTCGTAATGTTTTTGTATCTGCGACAGGATTTGGTTCGGAAGAATTTCCCGATGGGGTGAATAGTCAAGGAATTAACATTGCGATGGCTGGAGATGAAGATCGCGGACTTTATCGGAATTATCGAGGCATTCCCGTTATCGGCGTGTATCGGTGGCTAGATAATCGAGATGTGGCTTTGCTGGTGGAAATGGAGCAAAGAGAAGCGTTTGAGCCAGCACGTCGCCTCGCTCGCTCGATTTTATTAGTGGGTTTGAGTTTTGCGGGAATTCTCACGGTGGGAATACTGATGATGAGTCGTCAGATTGTCAAACCGATTTTAGCGATCGCTCAAACGGCGCGATCGGTGGGAGGAAAGGTGCGAGCGGGCAATTTTACCGATCTGCAAGCCGCCCCGGTTTTAACTAACAATGAAATCGGCATCCTTGCCAGAACATTTAATCAAATGACGCGACAATTGCAGCGATCCTACGAGCAATTACAGGAATACAGTCATGTTTTAGAGTCAAAAGTAGCCGCCCGAACTCAAGAATTAAGCGATAAAAATGAGGATTTGCACTCGACTCTGTACCAACTCAAACAAACCCAGACGCAACTGATTCAAAATGAAAAAATGGCGAGTTTGGGGCAAATGGTGGCCGGGATCGCTCACGAAATTAATAATCCTGTGAATTTCATTCATGGCAATTTAAAACATTTACATGAATATTCAACAAACTTGCTTGATTTGCTTCGGCTTTATGAAAAAGAATATCCCCGAGAAACACCAAGTATTACTGAAGAAAAAGAAGCGATCGATCTCGATTTCCTGCAAAGCGACCTGCCGAAAGTCCTCACTTCGATGAACATCGGCACGACGCGTATTCGAGAAATCGTCATCAGTTTGCGGAATTTTTCTCGCTTGGACGAAGCCGATCGCAAAGAAGCCAATCTTCACGATGGCCTTGAAAGTACTTTGCTGATTTTGCAAAATCGCCTGAAGGCCAAGGCCGATCGCCCGGAAATTCAAATCGTCAAAGAATACGGTCAACTCCCAGAAATTGAATGTTATCCCGGGCAACTCAATCAAGTATTTCTCAATTTGATCGGCAATGCGATCGATGCACTGGAACCTCTAGCGATCTCGGGAGAAATCGTCACTCCCACAATTTGCATTCGCACGATGTTGAAAGAGAAACGCGCCCTCGTTTGTATTGCCGATAACGGTCCCGGAATGCGGGCAGAAACTTGTCAGAAAATCTTCGATCCATTTTTTACGACTAAGGCGATCGGTAAGGGGACGGGATTGGGTTTATCGATTAGTCATTCGATTGTTGTCAAGCGTCACGGTGGGGAGTTAAATTGCATTTCTTCTCTCGGTCGAGGGGCAGAATTTAGGGTAGCGATTCCGGTTTGAGAGGATGCGCGATCGCAAGGTTTTGCAAAGGCGCTTATTAATTTGTTTGTATGGGTTGGGAACGAATACAGGAATGAAGCGATTGAGCTTGGGAGACTTGGGCGAAAAATATCAAGATTTACTGTACGTTCGGCGTAAATTCATCCATGTTTAAGATGTTTTTATTCTCCCAAAAATTGTCCGAGGAGGTGGCGATAGCTATTCCAGTTTTGCGGCCACTGGGCGATCGCTCATCGGGGAAGGTGAGGAAACTGCGGGGGTTGGACTCATGGGAGAGGTTGGGGGAGTTCTATATCGATACGAGGGGTATTATTTCACAAAATGAGTTTTAGGGATGAAGGCGATCGCTTTTCCATTATTTTTCTCGAATCGCCTGATACAACTCGGTATCGATCCCAATACTGTGCTTTAATTTTGGCAGTGCGATCGCTTTTTCCACTTGTTAGATCGCCAGCAACAGAGAGCTATTCTAGCTGAAAATGAGTGCGATCGCGAACGCTTGGAGAAAGAATAGGAACAACAAAGAGCCGATCGCGAACGACAAGAAAAAGAGCAAACTCAAGCAGCCTTAGAAAAGGAAAAACAGAAAAATAAACAACTTCTAGATCGCTTGATACAACTCGGTATCGATCCTGATACTTTGCCTTGAGAGCGCTTTCTTTCAGACTTTATTGGGAATGCGATCGCGCTTTAGAAACAACAGATTGCAAACGACCGGAAATGGTGCGTTTTGCTTTTGCCAACGCACCCTACGGCGATTAGCAATCTAAGTTCCTTATCTTTTTTTATCTTGAATTGTCATTACTAGCTCTATAATCACTAGAATAGCAAAGGTTATCCAAAAAACTGGATTATTTATCTTAACGTCAGCAATCAAAATACCATTGACTGACACAATCAAAAAAGATACTGATATTAAATATATTCGGAACTCTCGTACAAACCATTGCCTGCGTTTTTCTACAAAACTTTGATTCTTTGTTTCAATCTCTGATTCTCGCTCCTCTTGATGATTGGTAGATTTATTTTTTTGAATATTGCGACAAAGTGTCCCTAGAAATTTTGGGAGCATTAGAAGCAAAAATCTCATTTTTTTGATAAAAACAAATAATAATATATTTTCCTCTATAAGAGTACACCATTCTTGTTCTTTTGTCCAGTTAAAGTGTTGTAGAAAAAATTGCAAAAATCATACACAATACTGCACTATACCTATGTTATAAAAATATCTAGCATCATAATTGGACTTTGGACAAAGAAAGGTAAGGACTAGCCAAAGGAAGGGGCAATAGGGGATAAAGAACAAATAGTGAAATCGCTCAACCCAATTGCCCATGAAGAGGTTAGATTGTATCAAATCCTTAAAGGAATTCCGCGAACAAGTATACGCAAGTTTCCCGAAGAGAGCAGATAGTGCAATGGATTTATTGGATGCTCTGTGTGGAAATGAGAGAGGCAACTCGGTGGTAGAATTATCACTAAATCCGTTGTTCCGTCGAGGATATAGTGCATTGTACAAGGCAATAGAAGGGATAGGGAACAGGGAAGAAGCAACAAAAGAGGAAGAAAGTCCACAGAAGCCGTGGCAGAATCAAAGCCAAAAATTTCCCAGTCAGTGGAAGAGAGCAATAGCAGGAGTAATACCATCACCACAAGAGCGGGACTATTGGCTTTGGGGAGTAGATACAACCCCAGTAGCGAGAAGTTATGCCAAGACATTAACGGATCGCGAACGAGTCTATCAACCCACCCCAGTACCGGGAGTGATGCCCATAACCCTAGGACATAATTATTCAATCTTGTCGGGAATAGCGGAAAAGGAATTAGGTGGGAGTAGTAGTTGGGCAATACCGTGGAGTGCGGAAAGAGTCAGTAGTTTTGAGACCGGAGCATCCGTGGGAAAAAGACAAATTCAAGAGATGGTGACGGACTCATCAATGCCTTGGTATCAAGAAAAATCTGTGGTAGTTGCTGATGCCAATTATAGTCATCGAGGTTTTCTTTATCCGTTGAGAAATCAGCCCAAGCTGTGTATTATCAGTCGTTGTCGCTCTAATCGAGTCTTTTATCATCAACCAACAGTCCCATTATCTCCCAAGCGAGGTCGCCCTCGCCGTTACGGAGAACGTTTTGATCTCAAAGAAGAATCGACTTGGGGAAAACCGTGCCAACAAGAGAGTTGGGAGAGTATTACCCGCAGAGGTTCAACGCTTTTGAAACTGCCAACATACAACTCGAACAGACTTGGATTCAATTTTGTTGTCTGGTAATGGCACAACTTTGGGCAGCTCGACCTTTGGCTACTCTTCTCCCTCCTCCTTGGCAACGCTATCTTCCCTCTGTTTCCGATAATATCATTAGTCCTTCTGCCGTTCAACGAGACTTTTTCCGCATTATTCAACACATTGGCACTCCTGCCTCTCCTCCTCAACCTAGTGGTAAATCCCCCGGACGCTCTTGCGGACATACTCTTCCTCCTCGTCCTTTTCGTCCTCTGGTCAAACGACGAGTCAGCCGTGCCAAAAAACGACGATTAATAGCTTAATCTGTCTTCTCCTTTAATGATTTTTGGCTTTTTCTCAGGTTCTTCTCGACTGGGCATAATGGGAGCAGGTCAAACCTGCTGAACACATGAACTATTGACAAATAAGATAAAAAGAGATAAAGAGAAGAGAATCTAAATAGTGATAGCAATGATGACACCAGAAAAACAACAAAAACTAGAAGAACATCTCAAAGCGATCGCAGAAATTCTCTATGAGGAGGCTGACTCGGAAAAAATCAAAGATTTAGAAGGAATAGAAGAAACAATTAGAAAGCAAACTCTCGAATATAGCAATTCCCTAATTCATGAGGTACAGTAGCAGCAATGAGTGTACCAAT
>NZ_JCAMRX010000032.1:0-69649 GCF_059821285.1 Spirulina sp. LEGE 11439 | reverse complement strand
GGCTTAGATACACTTTTCTCAACTTAGTTTTACATACTAAGTTCGGTAGACCCCAGAATATTATCTCTTGGTTATCATTGGCAGCCAGAATTTTACCATCTGGACTAAATTCTAAGGCATCAAAGCCAGAAATATCAAAAAAGTTAGCAAAAGGAGTTTTTGAGAATGTAAAAATTGCTTGTTCTTCTCCTAATCGCCAAAGCATAATTTTATAATGTTTGCAGGCTGCAAATAGTTGAGAACTGGGATAAATTGCAACCGAAGTAAACCAAAGATCGACAATATCGGGCATAGATATTGTTTGTTTATTTTTCCAAGTCTCTATTTCCCAGATTTTCAAAGATTCACTACCACCACTGATAAAATAAGAATTATCTAATTTGGGACTAAAAGCGACTTTAAGTCCGTAGCGCATCGCCGTATTTTCTGAAAAATTGGCCATAAATTCAGCCGCATTGGTTAGGAAAGGAATTCCGGTTTTGTAGGGAAATCCATCAGCAAGATAATAGCGATCGGTAATGCTAGCGACTTCCTGAAAGGATGGAGGAGAAGTGCCGTGTACGATTTCTTGCCATGTAGGAGGAATTTCCAGAGACTTTTGATAAATAATCGGTAGCCAAGTTGTACCCAGAATTTCGGGTGCTATTTCTTCTAATCGCGATCGCGCTTGACGTACTGCTAAATACAAAGTTTCTCCTCTCGAATATGCCTGTAGAAAATACTTTAAAAATAATTGCGCGACTTTATCTAATACGGGTTCGCGCATGACAATAATTTGCGGGATATTAAGTTCGGCTAAATATTCAGCTAACTTTAGGCCATCGCAAGAGTTAAAAATAGCCAATTGTAAACCGCGATCGCAAACTTCTCTTAAACTATTTTTCAGTTCGTCAAGAGATAATTCATCCTCGGAATTCAGATTGATAACTCCCGATTCATGATTACTAACACTATGACCGGCAAAAAAGAGAATATCCCAATTTTGTTCCCACAATTTCTTAATAAATTGCTGGCGATCGGGTTCTTCGAGAAATTCAGGATCGGCATGGGGTAAATTTTTAATTAATTCTTTATCTTTGTCAGTATCAATTTGTGTATTGTCTCCTAAAATTGATAAAATTCTAACTGTATTTTGTCCGGTTCGTGGCTTTCCTTGAGGAATAAATTCGATTTCTGGTGGACTGAGGGCAATTTCTGCTTGGGTAAAGCGATCGCTAAATAAATCCCATTCTTGCCAAGGCAGTTTTTTCAAGATATCCTCTTGAGTTTGCAGGAAAACAAAAATTTCGTCGCTGGGGTCTAAATATTTACAGAGTGTTTCTCGTAATCGGTGAAATTTAAGGTTCTCGCTAGAACTGAGCCAAGTTCTGACCTGATATTTTAATGTTTTAGCAAGATTGTAACATTCTTTAGCAAGTGCCTTGAGAAGCAGATCGGTTTCTCTATTCGTTTCGCAGAGAGTAGGAATAACTTGATAGGTATTGAACCAAGTTTCATATATTTCCTTTACCTGTAAATTGGGAGGTAATTGACAGTCAATTTCAACATCTAGGAAAGAAGCGCGATCGGGAGAAGCAATTTTAAGAGTAGCTGCAAACCCGCGCTCAAAATCGCCTTGGCCAATTTTCAGGAAAACAAATTTTTTCATCTTTAGTTTTCTTTGATTTTACGATCGCTAAATAACGATTACAATCCAAAGAGTTTCTTAACTCGATTGCGAACCCACTTGACAATATTTTTATCTTCATCGGGTTCATCAAGCCCCATTTCTTGCAATTGTTTTCTGCGATCGGATAATTCTTGTTGATGTTTACTTAATTCTTTAACAATGACTTCAGTTAACGCAGCATTTTCACGCAGGAGTTTTTTAAAGCCCTTATTATTAATGGCAAATAAAATAGTTTCTTCCTTCGCAATCACTGCCGCCGTGCGAGGAATTCCTAACATTAAAGACAGTTCGCCAAAAAACTTCCCAGTTCCCAAAGTTGCTAAATGCTTGTCGATTTTCCTCGCATAAACATCCACAGAACCGGATAAAATAATGTAAAACGCATCTCCGGGATCTCCTTCTTCAAAGAGGACATCTTCTGGATGCAATCGCTTGCGATAGCCAATTTCAATAAATTCTCGCAATTCTAGATCGCTAAATCCTTGAAAATAGACAACCTGTTTCAATAAATCTCGAATCGAGAAAGATTTGGGAGGAGATTGAATCAGATTTCCTTCTTCATCCGATCGCAAAGATTGAGAAGGATGAATGACGGGAGAAAGAACTTGAGGATTTCGCAACCATAAATCTCGTTGCGGAAAAGGAATCTCAATATTTTGATATCGCAAACTATCTTCGATTAAAAAATTCAACGTACTTTTGACATAAGGTTCGCGATCGTAACCCCGTACCCATACCCGCAATTCAAAATCTAAAGCATTATCTCCAAACCCTTTAAATATAACGTGAGGGGAAGGTTCGTGCAGAACATTTGGCTCATTGTAAGCTGCATTTAACAATGCTTCCGTCACCAACACCGGATCGCTATTATAAGCAACACCAACGGGAATGTGAATGCGTGCTAAAGCATCCTCATAATTCCAATTGAGAACGCGATTTTCCACTAATTGACTATTGGGAACGATAACATCTCCTCCTTCTCGCGTGCGAATGACCATCGATCGCAAGGAAATCGTTTTTACATATCCGGAAAGCTGGTCGAATTCGATAAAATCTCCGACTTTAACTTTCCGTTCTAATAATAAAGTTAAACCACTCACAGAATTTTTCGTAAAGTCTTGTAAACCAAAACCAATCCCAACCCCAAAACTACCAACAATCACCGCAAGAGATTCAAATCGAAAACCCACTCCTTGCAACAGAACAACAAATGCCAAACAGCCAAAACCATAACTAATCAATGTAGCGATCGCTTCTCGATTGCTTTCATCTACTTTTAAACGTTTGAGTAATCTTGCCTTTAACAATCGGCGTAATAAACGCACGCAAAAGAAAACAACACACGACGCTAAAAATAGTTGAACGACAGACCAAAGATTGAGTTGAGAATCACCTCGAAAAAAGGGAGTAGTAAAAATATCAACGAGGCGATCGCGAAATTCTTCAACAAAAGAGCGCATTACAAATTAAAAACCGTGAATTGTATAAGGATCTAGTGACTTCCATACCATGTAATCGGTAAAGGAGGTGTCGTCGGTAAGTCAGAATAGTTCGTTTTTGTTTCTGTATCGAGGACTGTTTCAACCTGATTATAGATCGCCTCAGCCTCTTCAAAAGAATTACCAATACTGGTTAATCCTAACTTACCAAATTCCGATAAGGCACCCATTAAATGAAATATCGTTCCCGTCTTCGTGCTACTATCGAAATGCAAGCGATGACGGGTGATAATATCCATTAAATCTCCGGGTAGCAAGCCTTGATAATTAGATTTTTGTAGGTTATCCGAAGCAACATAATATTTTTCTCGATCTTGGCTGTGAAAGAGTCCAGTATTTTTCTGATATTTCCCATTTGTTAATAATTTAAGGGTCATAAAAGGATGAGTCGTGCCTCCTTTCCGTAGATTGATTTCTATAGCATAGATTTTCCATTCCGGATCGCGATCGCGCTGTCTGACGGCGACAAAATCCACCCCGTATCGTTCCATCGCTCCTTTTGCAGCTAAAATCTTCCCGATTTTAACGCCTAGCTCTTGCAGTTGCAAGCGATAAATAGCATCGGCAGGAAAACGACAGCCTAAATAAATCTGTCCGTCGGGACCGCCAAGAATTTGATCGTGGGTTGAGAGGATTTCGATGTTTCCCGATGGGGTAATATAGCCTTGAAAACTAGGCGATCGCTTTTCTTCCCCTTCGATATATTCTTCAACAATTGCGCCCAATTCTGGCAGGCGACTGGAGAAGTTTGTCCATGTTTCGTCACTCGCTTGAAAGCTGAGATGCGGTAAGCGATCGCGTAAAGCTTCTCGTGCTTGTTTGAATCCTATTTTTTCTGGAGAAGCATCGGCAATATATTTTAAATTTAACAGCGCATTCCCTTCTCCAGAAAAGCCCTCGTTTAGTTTAATCACTATGCGTTTAAGAGAAGGCTTTCTCTGCCATAACTCCGCCGCTTTTGTCAGTAAATCTTCCTCATTTTCTACAGATAAGCAGCCATCAGGATGAGAAACTCCGGCATTTTTAAAAATTTCTCGGCTGCCACTTTTCGATCCCCAATATAGTAAATCCGGACAAGAAGCTAAAAGCGGAATCCCTAATTTCAGAGACAATTCTTGTTCTAATAGAGAAGAATTAAAACAAACCATATAAGACCGATCCAAGCGCATAGCTTTGCGAATGCGTTCGATCAGTCGCGGACGTTCTAAAATCTTTTTTGATAAAGGTTTTAAAGATGAATCATAGGTAGAAAGAAGCAATAAACGAGCGCGAGCATGAGAAAAAGGAATGCCGGGTAATAATTGTAAATAATAATCGATAATTGCCGGAGAAAGCGGTTGTGCTGTAACATAAATTAGACGGACATGAGGATTGCGAAGGCGAATGAGGGAAAATAAGAGGCGTTCTTCATAATGAAGAAATCCGGGGATTTTACCCAATTGTCGCTGGTCGATACTGAGGGAGGGAACGACCAAAATATCATAATCATCTCGGTCAAAGAGATCGATTGTTGCGGCATGAGTTCGCAGGCGATTTTGAAGTTCTCGCAATTGCAATCCAGCTTCAGATATTTCCGGCATGGTCTCTTTTTTCCAAAATGCGATCGCTTCTATCTTATATCAATTTGCAATTGGCAATGGTAGAGATCGAGGATTAATCAATCGGAAATTAGGCTAATATTGAATATATTCTCCGTCTTCCCCACTTTTACCGATGTTAACCCCTTCAATTTCTGCCATTATTTGTACTTACAATCGAGATGGTTATGTGGGGGCGGCGATCGATAGCGTCCTTGCTCAAGATTTCCCTGAATTTGAGTTGATTTTAGTCGATAACCGCTCTACCGATCGCACGAAAGCGATCGCCACAGAAAGACTCTCCGATCCTCGTTTCAAATATATTTACGAACCCAAATTAGGCTTATCATCCGCCCGTAATCGAGGACTTAAAGAAGCCAAAGGAGAGATCCTCGCTTATCTCGATGATGATGCGGTGGCATCTCCCGGTTGGCTTCGTGCCATTTGTGAGGCTTATCAAAATAATGAAAAACTTGGCATTGCTGGGGGCAGAACTCACTTAATTTGGCCTCCCGGGATATCTTGTCCCTCTTGGCTTTCCCAAGAAGCATCCGGGGTATTGGGACTCTACGATTTTGGGGACGAACCCCTGTCGATAACAACCCCAACTCGCGGACCCATCGGGGCAAATTATTCCATCCGTCGTGAAGTTCTCGAAGCGATCGGCGGCTTTAATGTCAAGTTAGGGCGAGTGGGAACGAATTTAATCTCTAACGAAGAACTATTAATGACAGAGAAAGCACTTAAAAAAGGCTGGATGGTAATGTATTTACCCGATGCGATCGCCGGTCACAATGTCATCCCGGAGCGAGTAACGCGGAATTGGTTTCTCAAGCGGAGTTGGGGACAGGGAATCAGTGAAAGCTATCGCGACCAACTGGCCGATCGTTCGGGGTTCGTTCAACTGGGAAATGGAGGAGAACGCTTGCTACGCGGTCTTTATAAGTCACTTAAATATTTTAACTCTCCCGCCCAAAGATTTGAAAACTTATTGTATGCTTACGGGCAAATTGCCTATTTGCAAACGTCCATTCAAGGAATGTTATGGGGAAAAATATCGGCGGGAGAAGAGGAATAGAGAATAGGCAACAGGGAATAGGAGAAGGCGCGAAAGACACGGTAAAATAGCGATCGTCACTGAATAATGGATTACTGTTTACGATTAATTGAATTCTATGGACTTTTCTAGTACTGTCGCCTCTCAGCTTAATACTGGGGCGATTTTGCCCGAAGGACTGGTACTGATAACCCTAATGGTAGTTTTGGTGGGGGATCTCATTTTGGGGCGCAGTTCTTCGCGTTGGTTGCCTTATGCAGCGATCGCAGGACTTTTGGCATCAATGGCAGCCCTCGCGTTGCAATGGGACTCGACTACACCTTTTGCTTTTTTAGATAGTTTTAATGCCGATAATTTAAGCATTGTTTTTCGCGGGATTATTGCCCTGTCAGCAGCCGTCACGATTTCCATGTCCATTCGCTACGTGGAACAATCGGGAACGTCTCTGGCAGAGTTTATTGCGATTCTCCTCACGGCGACCCTCGGGGGGATGTTTCTCTCGGGAGCTAACGAACTGGTGATGATTTTTATCTCCCTCGAGATGTTGAGTATTTCCTCTTATTTGATGACAGGATATACCAAGCGAGATTCTCGTTCCAATGAAGCCGCATTAAAGTATTTACTCATCGGTGCGGCCAGTTCTGCCATTTTCCTCTATGGGATTTCGTTACTCTATGGATTATCGGGAGGAGAAACCCATTTAGATGCGATCGCAACAGTTTTGGCAGACAGCAGCGAAGTCTCTTTAGGATTAGCGATCGCTTTAGTATTCTCAATCGCGGGTATTGCTTTTAAAATTTCAGCAGTCCCATTTCACCAATGGACTCCGGATGTATACGAAGGCTCCCCCACTCCCGTCGTCGCGTTTCTTTCTGTCGGCTCAAAAGCCGCAGGATTTGCCCTAGCTTTGCGTTTATTAGTCACAGTTTTTGCCTCAGTGACGACCGAGTGGCATTTCATTTTTGCCGCCCTTGCCATCTTTAGTATGGTGTTAGGAAATGCCGTTGCGTTAGCACAAACCAGTATGAAACGGATGCTGGCCTATTCCTCCATTGCCCAAGCAGGCTTTGTCATGATCGGTGCGATCGCGGGGACAGATGCCGGTTATTCCAGCATGGTTTTCTATCTCTTTGTTTACCTGTTTATGAACTTAGGGGCATTTGCTTGTGTCATCCTGTTTACTCTCCGGACGGGTTCCGATCAAATTAGCGATTATGCGGGGTTATACCAAAAAGATCCCTTGATTACCTTGGTGTTAAGTATCTGTCTGCTCTCCTTGGGAGGTATTCCACCTTTAGTCGGTTTCTTCGGTAAAATTTACCTATTCTGGGCGGGTTGGCAAGCTGGGTTATATGGTTTAGTTCTGTTGGGTTTAATTACCAGTGTTGTTTCCATTTACTATTACATCCGCGTCGTGAAAATGATGGTTGTGAAAGAACCTCACGAAATGTCGGAAGTGGTGAAGAATTATCCGGAAATTCGCTGGAATTTATCGGGAATGCGTCCTCTACAAGTGGGCATTGTTTTCTCTCTCATCGCGACTTGTTTGGGGGGGATTTTATCCAATCCTTTGTTTAATCTGGCCAATGATGCTATTGTCACAACGCCGATTTTACAATCTTCTATTTCTTCCGTTGTTGAAGACGTGACGGAATTACCTGCGGATGAGACTGTTTTACTGAATTAAACAAGACGGCTGATTGAAATTTTGAAAACTAGGGATTCTCTCCCTAGTTTTTTAATGCGATCGATACTAATATTATTTATTCATCAGAAGATAAATTTTCCAATAAGCCCAATAGATTCGGAATATCTGTATTAGCTGTTTTCCAGACTTCATCTAAATCTATATCATCGTAATTATGAATTAAATTGTCTCGCATACCCGCAATTGCAGACCAAGGGATTTCTCGATGCTGGTTTCGTAACTCTCGCGACAGTCTTTTTACTGCTTCTCCAATAATCAATCATTGGAAAACAATTGCAGATTGAGTTTTTTCATCTTCCCAGAAAACTTCTTTATTCATTCCTTGTTTAAAGGTTAGAATTTTATGTGCGGCTGTGGTAATATCTAAAAGAGATGCAGTATCTTTATTTTTTGACATAAATTACCCGTGCAGTATCTAAAATTTCTTGACGGCGAATCCAATTTTGGCTACGCTCGATCGCTCGTTTACTGACAAGATCGATCTCTCGTTTGAAGAGTTTCTTTAATTCTTGCTGCATTTTAGCATGATCGAGCAAACTCCAATCTGCTTTGGGCAAAAAAGCAACCAGTAGATCGATATCGCTATCGGATCGGAAATCTTCTCGCAGTACCGAACCAAACAAAGAAAGTTCTTGGATCTTCCAGCGATCGCAAAATTTTTCGATTTCAACATCGTTGAGTCGAATGGGTAGATTTTTGAGCGCAGCCATTACTTACAAATACAAATTAGATTCTCTCTAGTAAGGTATGCCCCAAGAATTGGGGCATATTTTCAGAATGTCTTAACCGACGAAGAGTTCATCGGTCATCACATCGGTCGTTCCTTCCGTTTGAAACGCCAAGTTCATCAAATGCTGGCGCATGGTTTCATCGGGAATCGTTCCTTTAAAAACTACCGTACCGCCCATCTGTGCCACCCACACCGTATCGAGAGGAGACACGAGAGGATCGTTATCGCACATTAACGCGACTCGTTTGGCCAAACCGCTTTGATCGTATTGCCCGTCAAGGCCGCGACGTTCGGGAGGAATGTCATTTCCATCAAACATGGATTCCACAGCCTCACCCATATCTTGAATTTTGTCAAAAAATCCCATTTTTTTGTGTTCCTAAAAAATTCTTACAATCTAAGATGTCCCGCTCTTTTCTGTTTGAAGACTCAATTAAGGCTGATAGCCGTCTATCAAGTTTCGATAAGCATAGTAAAGATCGTCTTGTGTAATCGGCAGAGCATCTCTGACGGTTTGAATGATCAAAGTATCTTCTGGAGAGACAACATACCGACTGGGGTTCGCAGGGGCCACACAGTGATACGTTCCCGATGATTCTTCTTGGGAATATTGCTGGAGACCCAAAGCGATTGTTACGAGGGCAGCAGAATCCCGCAAACAGAGCGCTCGCGTTTCGAGTTCGTCAATTTTAGCCGCGATATCTTGGCGATCGCCATGTTGCTCTCGTAGAGCCTGCAAATAGGCCACGGCTTCGTTGTTATTCGCGAGAGCGCTAAAAAAGTTCTCTTCATTATCTCGCGTGAATTGAACCGGATCGGAAGAACCTTGAGGAATGGGTGCAGTCAATTGAGGCGCAATCCCCGAGGAAACTCCCGACACTGAAGCCGCACTGAATGCAGGTAAGCCGGGCTGCCGCGGCCACTTGGCTTTAAACCATGCCAATATCCCCTGATTGATTTTGGCATCAATATAAATCAATGCTTTTTCGGGATCGTTCGTAATGAGGTTTTCAATCTTACTCTGTTCGAGTAATAACGTTTCCTGCGCTCGTCCAAAGAGAGATTCAGCATTGATAATAACTTTTTTGGGCAAACTCAACTGTCCTTGGCGGCTTAACTCCTGAATCAAGAGAATGCGGCCGAGAGCATTCATGGCCGTTGGATCGTTCAGCAGTCGCGCTTTTTCGTACTCTTGTTCGGCTTTATCAAAACGACCGAGACGCTCGTTGATTTTCCCCAGTCCGACGGTCAATTCGGCTTGAGCTTTTGCCGATCGCACGAATTTACTGGCTTGCAAATAACTATCTCGTGCCTTAATCAGTTCTCCCTGTTTCTCGAAGTTTTGGCCGCGGCCAATATACCAATTCCCCCAAGCCGGCAAACTGGCATTAATCAATCCCGTTACGGTCATCAGTCCCCCAGCAATGCCCAAAGCGGCGGGGGCGTGTAACTCTGAGGGCAAGCGCAATACCGTTACCATTTTTTCAATGGTTTCTTGTCCTTTTTTAGTTAATGCCCCAGCCCCAGCCGTTCCCAAACCGACAACTTGTAGGATGGTAGCGAGGTTTTGTGCTGTATCGGTTTGCACGCCTTCCACCTGTTTAGAAAAGGTTTGCGCCGTACTGAGGATGAAACTAGCAGCCACCCCCAACGCACCGATCGCCAGTCCCGTTAACAGCCAATCTCGAGGGGAGGGCGGATCTTCTTCCGAGCCGAGAAGTTCGGGTTTGAGGTTCCACCACCAAGAATTTTCGCGTTTTAAACTGCGCTTCCATTGCGACAGTTGATTATTAACATTCAGTGCCAAGCGATGGCGTTTCAGTTGGCGATCGAGGTCGATCAGTTTCGCTGCTAATTTTTCGGGGACGGGTTGGTTTTGGAAAGTATTGGCGATCGCATCTTCGACTTCATCCCGAGCCAAAAGAGCATTGAGTAATTCTTCTTCTGAAGGGGTATTGGTATCTTTAATCGCACTGAGGGCACGTTCGTAGCGATCGATCGCCTTATCGAATAAAGGATCCAGATCGTTGAGATTCCACCACCATTGGGCAGGAAGGGCGTTAACGCTGGTTTTCCATTCTTCGAGATTACCATCGCGAAGGATATTCTCTCTTTGTCCTTTCAAGCGATTGTCTAAACTAATTAATTTGGCGTAGGTTTCTCCCGCAGGAGCTTGATCGATTTGCCGTTTTTTCTCTACGCCGTCCCGAGCGATTAACGCGGCAACAATTTGCTCGAAGGAGGGATTGGGAGAAGCACTTTCTAGAGCAGTTAATGCCGTTTCGTAAGCGGCGATCGCGTCATCAATAACAGCCATGATTTTGCTTTTATCGTTGCGTATAGTGAATGAGATTGCCTGAAGGGAAGGGTGCGATCGTTAACAGATGCCTGTAAAACCATAAGCTGACATGGTTGCGTAGGTATTAGGACCGACAATCCCATCCGCTCCGAGCCCTGTTGCTGCCTGAAAGTTAATCACCGCAGCTTGAGTACCCGGCCCGAATATGCCATCAACAGAAATCATATCGGGGGTTAGGGTTTGTTGATTGATGAATTCTTGCAGGGCTACAACTTCTGCACCGCTACTGCCAATTGATAGCATGATTAAGCTCCTTCGCTAAAAACTGAATAATCCATTCTAGAGTAATCACCCCTTATCGGGATCGTCAATAGAAAGCGATCGCCCTCTTTATTCTTTGGTCAAAAGAATAAAGAGGGCGCTTTTCAAGATTTTCCACTAACCAAAATAATAAGGTTTCAAGCCTTCCATTTTAGCGGTCGGAACTGATAGCTGATAACTGAAATGACTTTCTTTAGCGATCGCCATCTGCCAGATAGCCATTTTGATGCACGGGAATTTCTACCACAAATTCAGCCCCCTGACCGGGTTCGGAATTACACCGCATCTTGCCACCATGTCGCTCGACAACCACTTGATAGCTGATAGATAGACCCAAACCCGTTCCTTTCCCCACATCTTTAGTGGTAAAAAATGGATCGAAGAGCTTGTCTAGAGTATCGGGTTTAATTCCTACGCCATTATCGGCAATTTTGATGCGAATCCATTCGGGATCGATCGATTCAGTGGTAATCATGATTTCGGGAATCTCTGAGGCATGAAAATGACCGATTTGCCAAGATTCCTCCAAAGCATCGATCGCATTGCTCAGTAAATTCATAAACACCTGATTTAACTGACCGGCAAAACATTCAATTTGAGGGAGATACTCATATTTTTTGCGAACTTCAATTTTCTCAATCTTGCCTTTGGTTTCCCAAACGGCTCCTTTTAAACGATTGTGCAGAATTCTTAAAGTGCTATCAATTCCTTCGTGAATATTCACCTGTTTGACTTCTGCTTCATCTAAACGAGAGAAAGTTCGCAAGGATTGTACGATCTCGCGAATGCGTTCTGCTCCCAAAAGCAAAGAATCTTGCAATTTCGGTAAATCTTCTTTGAGAAAATCCAATTCGACTTCCTCAATTGCTTCTTGGAGTGCTGCGGGAGGATTGGGAAAATATTGCTGGTAAAGTTCAATTAAATTAACTAACTCATGGGTGTAGTTTTTGGCATAGACTAAATTCCCAAAAATAAAATTGACGGGATTGTTAATTTCGTGAGCGACCCCCGCCACCATTTGCCCCAAACTGGACATTTTTTCGCTTTGAATGAGTTGGGTTTGGGTTTGTTTGAGTTCGAGGAGCGCTCGAGCTAATTTTTCATTTTCCTCTTTTTGTCGTAAAGCTTCTTCTGCTTGTTTGCGTTCGGTAATATCGCGAAAGGTTCCTGTATAGAACGATCGCTCTCCCAAGTCAGCTTTAGTTAGAGTTGCTTCTACGGGAAAAATCGAACCGTCGGCGCGATGTCCGACGACTTCCTGTTGTTGATGATGCAGCAATTTAGCCAGTAAAGCGGCGCGATCGCTCAATTTCTCTGCCGACCAACTAATGAGATCGCCGATGGACATTTTCTCCAAGGCTTGAGGAGAATAGCCAAAGATTGTTTCCGTACTGGGATTGGCGGTGATAATTTCGAGGGTTGCCGGACTAAACGTGATAATGGCATCGGTAGATGTCTGCACGATCGCATCGGTGCGACTTACGGCTTCTTCCATTGCATCCATAACCTGATTGTAGCGATGGGCGATGCGACCGGCTTCGGTAAAGCGATTGGCAGGGACGCGGGCGCTCAAATCTCGCGTTTGTGCCTGATAGTCCATAACTCGAAAGAGGTCGTAAACTTCGGTTTTGGCATCGTGTTCGGAAACGTTTAAGCCGATTTCTTCTTCTTTGGGGGAAACGCGCAACCGGATGAAGCGATTGAGAATATAAGTCAGGATAAAAGTCAAGCCAAAAGCCCACATAAATCCCGTACCGATGCCGAGAAGTTGTACGAGAATTTGCTGCCCTCGCGATAATCCTGTTGCCAAGATTTCGGGATTGCCGAATAGAGCAACGGCAAGGGTTCCCCAAGCTCCGGCTCCGGCATGAACGGCGATCGCATCGACGGCATCGTCAATGCGCCAGCGATTCAACCCATAGACGCAAAGACTCATCACTCCTGCCCCAATGCAGCCGATAACGATGGCGATGGGGGTAGAAACGGCATGGCAGCAGGCAGTAATTGCAACTAATCCCGCGATCGAGCCATTCACGAGACGCTCAACTCTCGGCAAGCGATGTTGTTGCCAATCGATCGCCGCCGCACTCAACATTCCTCCCACTCCAGCAACAATGGTATTGATAATAATGTGAGGAACTTGTGCGTTTAAAGCGAGAGTGCTGCCACCATTAAAACCCAGCCAGCCGAACCACAGTAACATTGCCCCTAACACGGAAAAGGGCAAGTTAGAGCCGCGAATTTCCTGCGGTGGGCGATCTTTGGGGAAGCGTCCCAAGCGCGGACCGATAACTATTAAGACGGCCAAGGCAATCCAGCCGCCGATCGCGTGGACGACGGTGGAGCCGGCAAAATCGACAAAACCGATTTTACCCAACCAACCCGCAAAGATACCCGTTTCGGCACCATTCCAAGTCCAATGACCGAAGAGAGGATAAATGAATCCCGAGGCGATCGCGGCCACAATTAAATAGCCCTGAAATTTCAGGCGTTCGGCAACGGCTCCCGATACAATTGTCGTGGCCGTACTGCAAAACATGGTTTGAAACAAAAAAAAGGCGGCAAGTTCTGGCGCGGTTTCTAAGTTGATGAAGAACCCAGTTGAGCCAATCCACCCTGCACGAGAGGCTCCAAACATCAAGGCATAACCAAAAGCCCAAAATAAGGCAACTGAAACGCCAAAATCAGCTAGATTTTTGACAGCGACGTTGATGCTGTTCTTCGATCTCGTCAGCCCCGATTCTAAGCACATGAATCCGGGCTGCATGAGGAAAACCAAGCCAGAACAGACGATAAGCCAAAGAATGTCTGTCACTGAAAAATGAATAAATTTTTGAGAGTGTTTGCGATCGCTATATTATTTCATTCTTTTATTATAACTATTGTGTCATTTTATACGATTTGCAATATGGCAATCTAAAGGAATCTGGAATATTTTATTTTTTGCAGCCAAGGAAATTATTAAGCCAGAATATACGCCGAGCTAGAATCTTATTAACCTCTCAACTCTACTACTCAAAAGAGGGTGGAAAAAAGCTGCGGGTTGTAACCATACCGATAGTTGTTTGTCCGTTAATTTGTACGGGAGTAAAGCCAATAGTAGGAAATGCAGAACCATTGCTAAAGACAAAAGTGTTTGCACCATCTTGCTCTGCTTCTCCCACTTTTTGAAAGCCTTGCTCATCTAAAAGAAAAAATAAGCGCTCTTTTAACTGTTGTTCTCTATCTGGATTGTCAGAATTTTCAATAGGAATTCTTCCACGAAAGTGATACTTTGCTTCATCAGCAAAAGATGTATTTTGATTTTGTAAGTCAGACACTGTAAAGTCTTTAAGTTCAAATTCTTGATAAACTCGAGCAAAGACTTGTTCTATCAGTTTATCTTCTGGGGAAAGGATATCGATCGCATTTTTTAATTCTTCTAGTTTTGCCAGTGCAATTTGGCGATCGAGCAACATGAGGAGCGTGCGATTTTCGAGATAAAAAAGATGGAGATACTGGGGTTGTCTATTACTGACAGAAACTTTGTAGATTTTTGCAGTTGTATTGATTTCGGTAATTTCTGGATCGTTGAATCCTTGACTCGGGATTTCTCGTTCAAAAAATGCAGCGACTTCTTCGAGAGAATCGGAGGTATGCAAAACGGCGAGATCGATCTTTTGGGGTAAGAAATCAAGACCAGAGCCAGTTCGAGCATTTGGGTAATTGGGAAAATTTTCCTCAAACGGATTTCCTTGGGTGGGTGTAAACGTTGAAATGTTTTTTCCGGATTTGCTGTCGGATAGGTCGATCGCAGAGGGAACGGGAGAGGGAGAAGAAACAGGAGAGGGAGAAGAAACAGGAGAGGGAGAAGGAATGGGAGAGGGAGACACTTGGGGTTGAGAAGTTGTTTTTTGAGGTGTCGGTTGAGGACTTGTTTGGGGTTGAGGGGTAACTGTGACAGGTTGTTGAGGAAGTTGTTTGAGAGAGGGCTGCGATCGCTGTGGAGGTGAAGCTTGTGGGGTTGAAGGCGAAATTTTTGGGATAGGTTGGGGTTGAGGGGGAGCGAGTTGCGTAATTTTAATGGTTTCTTTCTTTGTTTCCTCGCGCTTTTCCGCTTCTGTTACTTCGGTTGTTAGGGTTAGGGGAAGTAATAAGAGCATACCGTGCAGCCCCAAGGAAATTAAAAGCAAGGGATGCCAGAAAACTCGCAAGAGACGAAAATTTTTCCAAGAGGGAGAAGCCATGGCCGAGCGATCGCGAAACAGAATAGATTTATTATGGTAGCTTTCTCCCAGCAAAAGACGTAGGGACTCGGGGGATTGTTTCTCGAGTCACTGCGCTCTCTTTTCCCATCAATCATCTTCAAACAAACATCGCCCTCCGGTAAGCTGTTTTTAAATCTTCGGGAATGTAAGGAAGTATTTCGTCAATCGAACAGTTTAGTTTTCTCGAAAGCGTTGCCAGGGTTTCGTCAAGCTGCTTGGGGTCATCGGGAACATAAACCAATACATCCCAGATTTGCCCTCCTGTGGCTTTGCATAATTGGCTGAGGGTCTCAAAGCCAATTCCTTTGGCCTTGTTCTGTTCGAGTTTGCCAATAAGTTGCTGAGAGCGTTTGCTTAACTCTGCTAATTCTTCTTGCGTTAATCCGCATTTCTTTCTGACGAGGGGTAATACGACGATAATGGGCATTTTTTTTCTAGGTTCTTTGTATGTTGGGTAGGAGAGTGCTACCCAGGTTCTTTTTGGTAAGACATCTGTTGATTGGTCTCTATTCTTTATATAACATTTTGATAGCAAAAGGATAGTCGAAAAATCACTTATTGTTTTCTCAAAAAAAAATGAAAAGTCTTTCATTTCTGTGAAGGTAATGCCAGTATATCATTAATTGATGCAAATTGCATCAAGAGTTTAGCGGAAATTATTCTTATACATAAATGAAGCAAATTGCATCAATCTATAAATCGATAATATTGATAAAAAAAGACAAAAACAAAAATCCTGCGAATTTGTAGTCAAGCGATCGCAATTTACGAGGATAACATTAATCGTGGTCAAAAATTCACAACTTTTTCACGAAAATATGTTAACACTGGCAATTTAGCGTGAGATAGTCACGATCGCTTTTGCATCTCGTTACATTTTTAACAAAGCCTGCTCTAAAATCGTGCGATCGATGTTCCTTCATTTTCAATCAGGTCATAAATACCGAGTTGCTTTAAATATTCCGCAAGAATACTGGGAATGAGATCTGATTGCAGGGAGGGTTCTTGAGAGATAAAGTTTTGTCCGAAAACTATTTCTTCTGTTTGTTTTTTCTTATTTCTAATTCTCTCAGTAGTTTTAGGGACAATGGGAGAATAAGGAACAAATGGTGAAACCTCTTTGATATGGCGTAGCAATTCTGCTCCCAAGAGGGTCTTGCGCCAATCCAAATCGGGAGCGATCGCGCCATCGAGAGAGGGTGCAGTGCCTTGTGCTCCCCAAATTCGGAACACCGGACTA
Source organism: Spirulina sp. LEGE 11439 (assembly GCF_059821285.1). NCBI lineage: Bacteria > Bacillati > Cyanobacteriota > Cyanophyceae > Spirulinales > Spirulinaceae > Spirulina > Spirulina sp. LEGE 11439. Next base: position 53,302 of record NZ_JCAMRX010000032.1, on the reverse strand, counting down.
TTGTAAAGGCCGCCTTTTTGACCAAAAGCAAAAATAGTTCTTTCTCCGGTTACATCGACAAAACGATCAGGAAGGAAGGAAAAGCAGAAGCGATCGCTCTCATATCGAGAGCGATTTCGCTCTATCTCGTTGAGATGGGTATTACTGACGAGAAGAAAACAAAATCGTGCTTTTGGAGGTAATTTAAAAGTTGTGATGCCTTGGACGCGATCGTCTGGAAAGCGAATGCCCCAGCTGCCGAATCTAGCGCCCTCTGTTAAATCTGCGATCGCTAAGTATCCCAAGGATGCGGTCTGAAAAATGGTTCGTCTTGAGGAGATGCGACGGAGAATTTCCTCAAGTAATTGAGGGGAGTCTAATTGCAAATCTTCCATTCCCTCTAGAGATAGAAGGACAAGTTGCCCTCGGGAAATTTCTCGACCGTGCCAAAGGAATTCGATCGCAATTTCTCCAGTTTCTCCCGAGGTAAAAATTCCCGATGATAATTCTCTTGTACCATCAGAAGTCAAAAAATCTCGAATATAGGGGGCTGGTGCAGAGAGTCCGAACAGGTGTTTGAGGAATTTGATAACCATGACAGTCCTTTTAAGAGTTATGAGGGTAGATATTCCTTCTCTACTCTTTGGAAGAACTTCATCTGAATTATGCGATTTTTAACATACTGTTACGGTTAGGTTGAGGGATGCTTTCCGATGAAGCGATCGCTTTCTCATTTTCTAGTTCTTCGTCCATCCTTCAATTGCTGCTACGACGATCGCACCGATGGGGGTTTGTTTGAGGACTTCGATCGCACCTCCTTTGACTGCATGAATCGCTTGTTGTCTGAAGCTGGGATCGCTTTCAATCTGTTTGACGGCTTCTGTAGCGATCGCCATTTGTTCGAGAGAGGTTGTAGTAGGATTGGTTGCTTCTAGCTGTTTGAGGAGATATTGAATTTCTTTAGCTGTTTCGACAAGGCTGGGATTTTTGGGTGCTTCATTGTAGATGGTGTTACCTTCGGTATAAGCAGAGCCGTGTATTTCTTGGGTTTCGATTTTGATAACGCGATCGCTTTGGGATTGGTCTACCATTGCTGTTGTCTCTACGGTAATAGGTCTACTTGCTTGCAGTTTAACAATTTCCATCATGTCGGTGCTTTGCTGTTTGTAGATTTCGATTTCTTTGTCTTTTACCTGCAATTGCGATCGATATTGGGTTTCGAGGAGTTTTAATTCTGTTTCGTATTTGAGTTTAAAATTTGTTTCAATTTCGCCTTTATCTGCATCTTCAGGAGTTTCAACTCTAACCACAAAACCATCGCGCTTTTTCTCAATAGCTTGGATAGACAGTTCGCCGTATTCACCTTCGGTTTGCAGGTTTTGAAATGAACTTAAAAAGGCATTCCAGTCAATTCCCTCTCTGAAAATGAGATCGACGGTTTCATTGGCTTGTTGGATGAGTCGAGCAAAATCTCCCGGTGCGAATATCTTGGAGGGATCGGAGGGTCTGCGATCGGTGTAAATAATACCTTCACCTTTTTGGATTTCAGATTTTAAGTGAATGTATTCACAAATAACATTATCAAAGTTTGTCTGGCTATTAATATTCCATTCCTTAATGCAAGTTCCTGTTAAATTAGCATTCTTGAAATTTGTGTTGAGAGCTTGCACTTTACTAAGATTAGCATTTTTGAAGTTAACTCCAGTAAGATTAGCTTCACTAAGATCAAATCCTGTGAGATTTCGACTAGAAATAGGTTGATTGATAATTTCCCAAACTTTTTCCCATTTCTCATCTAGCTGAGCTTTTTTGCTCTCAATTTTCTTGTTATACGCCTTTGTCTCAATTTTTGTTCTATAAAGATTAGTATTACTAAGATTGGCTTTGCGGAGATTAGCTCCAATAAGATTGGCTCCATTAAGATTGCTATTACTGAGGTTTGCTCCACTAAGATTGCTATTACTGAGGTTTGCTCCACTAAGATTGCTGTTACTAAGGTTTGCCTTACTGAGGTTTGCTCCACTCAAGTTAACTTCTTTGAGATTATGATTAATAACAGGCTGATTGATAATTTTCCAAACTATATGCCATTTTTTATCTAACTGAGTTTGGCTATCAATCTGAACTTTGCTAAGATTAGCCCTAATAAGATTAGCTCCAATAAGATTAGCTTTACTGAGATTAGCTTCACTGAGATTAGCTTCAATAAGATGAGTGTTACTGAGATTTGCCTTACTGAGATTAGCTTCACTGAGATTGACTCCATTAAGATTAGCCCCACTAAGATTAGCTTCACTAAGGTTGACTCCATTAAGATTAGCCCCACTAAGATTAGCTTCACTAAGGTTGACTCTATTAAGATTAGCTTTACTAAGATTAGCTCTATTAAAATTAGTTTTACTGAGGTTTGATTCAAATAGATTGGTTCTTGTCATGTTCACTTGTACAAGTTCACCTTCATACAGATCGACTTGTTTCATATTGGCTTCACAAAAATTTGCTCTATTGCAATTAATTCTTTTTAAATCAAATTTACTGAGATTATTTTCACTAAGATTAACTCCTGTTAAATCGGCTTCACTGAGATTAACTCCGCTGAGATTAGTTTCACGGAGATCTGTATTTGTAAGATCTGCTCCACTAATATCTGAATTGCTTAAATTAGCTTTTCTAAAATTGACTTCACTGAGATCTGCTACCTCGAGAACAGCTTCACTGAGATTAACTCCATAGAGATTAGCTCCGCTCAAGTTAACTCTTTCAAGGTTTCGTTTAGCACAAGGATAATTGACAATTTTCCAAACTATATACCATTTTTCATCTAACTGAGTTTGCTCATTAATTGTGACTCGCTCAAAGTTTACTCCATTAAGATATGTTCCACTAAGATCGGCTCCTCTGAGATCGGCTCCACTAAGGTCTGCTAATCTTAGAACAGCATATCTGAGATTAGCCTTATTGAAATTAGCTTCACTGAGATTAGCTTGACTTAAGTTTGCTTCGCTTAGGTTGGCTTGAATCAAATTTGCTCTTCTAATATCAACTGCGTTGAGATCGGCTCTTCTGAGATTAGCTCCAATAAGATTAGCTTTACAGAGATTAGCTTCAATAAGATTAGCTCTTCTGAGATCGGCTCTTCTAACGTTGGCTTCAATGAGATTGGCTTTTCTGAGATTAACTCCACAGAGATTAGCTTCAACAAGATTAACTCCTCTGAGATTGGCTTCTTTTAGGTTAGGGATAATATTTGGGTTCTTACTCCTCCACTCATTCCAAATTCTTACTCCTTTTACCAATATCTCCAAATAGTCTCGATTTGTCATCGTCTAGCTAAAACTCTGGAATTGCTTATTATTTTTGCCCGATCGCTTAAACTCAAAGCCCTAGCAAGGCGATCGCATTATGATTATAACTGTCTTTCTCCGATTTCCGATAAAACTCTGACAATCCAAAATTTAGATGATTAGATGACTTATCACCTGTAACTTCAGAAGCGATCGCAATCTATAGTTATAATAAAATAGTCGCCTCTCCGTTAGAACCACTTGCAGGATATGAGCAACCCTATTACTCTAAATCTTCCTGACGATTTATATCATCAAGCCGAAACACTGTCTCGAGAATATCAGCGAGATATCAAAGAAGTTTTGATTGAAACCTTAGCTTTGCTCTTAGTTCCCCTCAAACAACCGATTTCCTCTCTTTCTGATTCAGAAATCATTACCTTAACCCAATTGCGTCTTTCTTTTTCTCAAGAAAATCGTTTGCGCGAACTCTGCGATCGCTCGCAAGCCGATATAATGACAGAGGAAGAACATCTCGAATTACAAGCATTAATGAAAATTTATGAAGAGAAACTCGTTCAACAAGCTCAAGCCCTCAATGAAGCTGTAAAACGAGGCTTAATACCTCCCTTGGAAGCATAAAAAATGTAATGGCAATTTCTGAAGAAATTCGCGCAAGAGTTCGCATTCAATCGCCGGATCGATGTGATTAACGATCGCATTACCAAAAATATTTCCGGCAATACGATCGCTACTTTGCTGAAAGTTTAAGACTGGGGCGACCAATTTTGATAAAGACTGGTCGCATAATCCATCACCTCATCCTTAGGAAGGCGAATTTTTGAACGCGATCGCGGATAAGAATGCTCAATTGCAGTGGTATCTTGCTCCACTACCGTATCTACTGCTTTGAGAAAAAATCCCTTCAGTAAGGGTTTTAAAATTGGGTTTTTAAACTTGGCAAAACATAAGACAAAAGTGCGAGTACGATCGCTCGTTTCTGGATAGAGAATATGAACTTGAGCAATTTCAAATGCTCCCATTTTCGTCGCAAAAACTGTGGTCGAAGGAAACGTATATTCCATGTTGGCAGCATAAGTTTTTGGAGTTGTTAAAATGGCTGGATTTTGCAGGATTTCCAGCCAAGTATTTTTCTCGCAAACCACTGTTTGTACCAACTTGGTATAGTAGCCATTTTCTTCATAGTTCGAGATAGGGTTTTCTTTCACTCGAAACAGTTCGCGATGAGTACCATTTTGATGATTGTAATCGTAATTGATGAGTAAACTCGTGAGAAAATCCCCCGCAATGCTTTTATTCCCGGCAACTCCAACAAACTCATATTCTTCTGCAATTCTCTGATGGAGTTCGGGAATGGGCAAACGCGGCTCAAATCCGCCATAAGTCCAGATGAAATCATCGACAATGGTTAACTCTAAGGTGTCTAATAACGGCTTGCCTTTGGGCGTATTCTGTTGCCAGAGACAGCCCTCGCGATCGAATTCCAAGGTATGAAAAGGACAGGTAATGGTACCGTGTTGCTCATCGATCCACCCATCTGAGAGGGGTGCTTGCAGGTGAGGGCAAATATTGGCGATCGCAGCGATTCGATCTTCCGCATCTCGCCAAACCGCGTAATCCTTACCATTGAGGGAAATTTTGCGCGGCTGATTGACAGGCAGCATCGACCGATGGGCGACCAACCAAGGCGCACCGGGTAAAATAGGATTCATGGGATAAATATGACTTTTTATTCGTGTTTTCTCAAAAATATGACATATCCTTCGTGTTTGTCAACTTGTCCTCTAAATTCCCAATGTCAGAACCCAAAATCACTCCCCCACAAATGCGTCGCCGTCCCAAACAAAAACGAGGACGACACCGCGTTGAGAAAATTCTGCAAGCTGCAGCAGAAGTCTTTGCAGAGGTAGGGTACGAAGCTGCAACCACCCACGCGATCGCAGAACGTGCCAACACGGCGATCGGTTCTCTCTACCAGTTTTTCCCTGATAAATTAGCCATTTTTCACGCTCTAGAACTGCGTCATTTAGAACGGGTGTATCAAATGTGGGCATCCCAAGATGTCGCAAAATTCGCAGAACTTTCCTTAGAAGAACTCTTCAAAATCATGATTGATTCTGTTGCTCAACTCTTTGAACACCCCATTTCTCGGGTTGTTTTCGTGCAGTATTACACCTCCAATGAGATGTTTCAAACTATTGTTGACGATAATTTGACGCAAGAAGCGATCGCTTTCATCGCCGGACATCTCGAACCGCGCAACCCCAACATCGATCGCGAGAAGCGAATGCGCTTGGCTGAAGTCTGCACTCATGCCGCTAATGCCTTAATTTTCGTCGCTTTGCGAAATAATGATGAAGGATATCGCCAGCAAATCTATGGGGAAATTTGCACCTTGTTAGTCTCTTATTTGCGCCCTTATTTTGGAGATATGCGATCGCAAACCAAGGAAGAATCATTCCTTAAGGTAATGAAAGTAATGAAATGTCCGCGCTGTCATTCCCAAAACTGCTCTAAAAATGGGCATCGCCACGGCAAACAACGCTATCTCTGCAAAGATTGCGGTCGTCAATTTCCCGAATTTTACGGAAATTAATCAAAAAAATACCCCATTCCAACGAATGAGGCAACTGACATCTAACACCAGCGAGACTATAGATGATTGCATTCTGAAAGTGTTTTAAAAACTAGTAGGAATCAAACTGCTCAAAGTTTCCTTTTGTTCCTCGGTGAGAACATTTTGAATTTCGCTAACATAATTCATCATGGCAGAAGGATCGAGTTCAATACCATTCAAAGCGTCAGAAGGATCGCCGCCACCTTGTAGAGATTGCAACATTCCAATCAGTTCTGGAGGAGACATACCCGAAGTCAAATCGCAAATTCGATCGCCAGTAATTTTTTGAATTTGTAATTTTTGCTCGTCGCTTAAATTGAGTTGCTCTAGAGGAAGTTTACCCTCGAACATTGACGTAATTTGAGCCTCTCCTACCACTCCAGATAATTTATCGAGAATTGCCGAACAAGAAGGGGGTGCAGGTTGTGCTTTTACTATTTCAGGGATTCCCACTACTGTTAAAGTTGTAATGGAAGCAGCAAGTATGCCTTTAGTTGCGAGGTTGAAGAATGTTGCAATTTTGAACATAATGGAGAATCTCCTAATCGTTTTTCCTGTTTCTTTTTCTAAGATAATTCTCAATTTTGCAGAATGCCTATTCAATTTACGCAAAAAATGTGCGTATTTTGTCTTGCCAATTATCAACGATGAGAGAAAATTAGATTGGCGATCGCGGCTGCAAATTAGGCGATCCCATAAAAAATCAAGCTCAGTAAAGATGCGAATTGAATACCGAGGCAAACAACCCGAAAATTGGGGTTAAAGCCAAATATATGGATGAGTGAATGAAGCAGACGAGAACAAATGTAAATTACTACAAATAAGTCGATCGTGTTATTGGCAACACCTCGCACCTCAAGAAGCAGTACAACCCCTACATACAAAGGGAGATTTTCCACACAATTCGCCTGCGCTCGAAAAACTCGCCACATGAGCTTATTACCTGTAGGGTTGCCAAAATCTGCTGGCGATCCACCGGACTTTAGATGCTGAAGTCGCACAATAATCAGTAAAACAACAAGTAACATCATCCAAATTATAAAAACACATAAACCCCAAAGAGGGATTGTCATTTCGAGCGATCGCATTTTTTATTCCTTATTCAATTTGCTGTCAATAGCTTAGAAACTCAGTCAGTCGAGTTGCTAGAAAAAAGTTGCGGAATTTTGGGAATATTATTGCGATCGCGTTTGCAAAAATTGCTTGGGAGTTACACCAAAAGCACGCTTGAAATAACGGGTTAAATGGCTTTGGTCGCAAAAACCAACGGCGATCGCGATTTTTGCAATATCTGAGTGTCCTTGTTGTAATTGAGATTTGGCGCGATCGAGTCGGCTTCGTAAAATATATTGATGGGGTGTTATCCCCAAACTCTGCTTGAATAAGCGCAAAAAATGATAAGGACTCACTCGAGCGATCGCAGACAGATCTACTAGTTTTAAATCCTGATGTAAATGCTCGTAAATATAATCCGTCACTAAAATTAATTGCGATCGAGATAGACCGGAAGAATTGCGATCGGGTTGTGGAGATGTGGTGCAATAATTCCGCAATAGATGAATTGCCAATGCTGTTTTGAGGCTATCAACAAGTAAGTGACTACCTATCTCTTTTGTTTCTAACTCATCCTGTAAAGTTGCAAATATGCCTTGTATTAAGGGATCTCTCTGGGTCATAAATCGAGGCATGAGTTCGATGCGATCGGGATTTATCCAATCTTGACCTACTTGTTTGAGGAGTGCCGGTTCAACTGCCAAAATTGCAAACTGAACTGAGTTATACCAATTACAACGATGAGAAATATGAGCGGGGATAATAGCAATATCACCAAGATTGCGAGTTTCTTGCCTCAATTTTCCTTCTAGCCATCGCTCTCCAGATAAGCTGGAATACTTTTCATTTTTTCTTGGATGAGGAGGGACATGGGCAATAACGTGCATCGTATGTTGATGCTCGGCAATTTCAAATCTGGGTTGCTGAAAAAGCTCTAAATGAATGCCATTCCAGCCTTTACTCGAGGCAATAGATGGTTGAGGTAATAGTGCATTAACTGCATTGTCTTGATGATAATCAATGACTGGGACAGACTGTTCTGACAATCTCATTTTTTTCACTTTCTCAGATTATCGAATTACTCGTTAGTACTCGAGCCTGTTAGTGCAGTCGTTAAACCCAAAGTAATATAAACACTCCCAGTAAAGTAGCGTTGGGTGCGTAAAAATTGTAAATTGTTTCTGAACATTTGTCCCAGTCCGCTTGCAGCAAAAGCATAAATTGTATTGGTACAAATCCCCATACCGACAAATAGACAACCTAGAAAAAAGATTTGGAAAAGAACCGAACCTGCATTCGGATTGACAAATTGAGGCAAAAAAGCGAGAAAAAATAAAGGTGTTTTGGGATTCAAAATACTGACAATCAGACCTTGATAAAAAACGCGGCTCAGCTTTACAGATGTCTTGGCGATCGCACTGCGGTCTTTATCTGGCGATCGCCATGTACGAATACCCAGATAAATTAAATAAATTGCACCTGCATACTTGACGATGGTAAAGGCTAATGCAGAAGAGGCCAAAAGTGCCGAGAGGCCAAAAGCAGCAGCTAAAACATGGCAAAAATCGCCAATTCCAACCGCTAAAGTTGAGATTAATCCAGCCTGTCTTCCTTGATGTAAACTGCGAGTAACGGTGTACATAACCACTGGACCCGGAATAAGTAATAATGCTATAGCAGCCGCTAAAAAAAGAACGATAACTGAAAGATCGGGCATTGTTTTAAAGATTGCGATCGAGATTGCTCTCATTATAGCGATCGCAGCTTACAAACAAAAGCACCAACTGTTTTTCGCCAAATCATTTCAAGCAATTCAACTGGAAAAACAGTATTAAACTTGTTCTCGCACCCATGTCCGAATGGTACGGCGCAAAGTACGACGACCTTGAAGCCGACAGGATTGGATGATTTGAGGGAGATAGCGAATATTAAGAGTAGGAAAAATGCGACTTTGTTCGACTTCCAGATAGCTTTCTTCTTGGAGACAATAAATTTTCAATGTACCATCTTCATAACACCAGAGTTCGGGAATGCCTAAGCGTGCATAAATGGGAAAACGATTAAGAGATTTACTGGTAAGATCGATTTCTAGCGCAAGATCTGGTGGGGGATCTTCATTGAGATCGAACTGTATTTTGCCGCGTATCAGTGCTTCATTTTGAAAGTAAAAACAATTATCGGGTTCTAGTCCTGCTTGTTTCGCTTCTCGCCGCCAAGTTGTGGAACCATAGCTTTCATAGTCATATTCTAAAACTTCAGCGATATCTTCGATCGCAATACTCAGAGATTGTTTAAAATATTCATGTTCTGGTAAGGGAGTCATAATTTCTAAAGTCCCTGCATCATAAGCAATTCGGCTGGCACGATTGTTTCCCAAATTGATTAAAAGATTTTCAAATTGTTGCCAGCTAAAATTATGAAGCAAAACGCGATCGCTTCGTTTTTGAGTGAATGTCATTTCAGTTATCAGTTATCAGTTATCAGTTCAAACTGCTAAAGTGGGAGGCTTGGAATGTGGAAGTTTTTCTGAGAATTAATCCTCTTAAAAATGAGCAATTTCTTGGGCTTTTTCTGGTAGTTTTGCTTTGTTCTGTCCTTCGCTTCTGGCTTGATAGGTAACTAAATCTAAGGGTGTCCCCATGATATCAACGAAATCGGCTTTTTGAGTTAATGATTTAACAAGATTTAATGGGATTTCTTTTAATAACCAACGGCTCAAACGATAGAGAGTATTTTTGAGGGTTGATTCAGGCATGAGTTGTACGCCGTGGAGTTCGTGTAAATAACGATTCGATCGCCCGTAGCGTCTCCATTGACTGCGTAATTCTGCTAATGTTGCACGATGGCGATGACGAACAAAAGCCGCTTCGACAAACTCTAATTTCCATTCTGTTTCTCGTAAAATTCGCCAGCAAATATCCGCATCGCCTCCGGTGGTTAAATAAGGACGAAATAAACCCACTTGCTTGAATGCTTGTTTGCGAATAGCTAAATTAGCAGTTTGACCATAGGGACAAAATGAATGAGCTAAAGTGTGTTTTTGAGAAAGCGTGTCTTTGCGATCGCTATATTTTTCTAACCAATTTGTACTCGGAAGTGCTTGGATTTCTCCTGCAACTAGACCAATTTCAGCTTTTTCAAACGGTTTGACGAGCAATTCCAACCATTGCGGACAAGGGCGACAATCTGCGTCGGTAAAGGCGAAAATATCGTATTTTGCAGTGCGAATTCCTGCATTTCTTGCGGCATAAGAGCCTTGCACTTTCGTTTCATTTAAGGGTTTTAAAAGCAATCCCTGTTTGGCAAAATCTTCTACAGCAGTGGCAAGGAATTCTCCCGTGCGATCGCTACTATTATTGTTCACCAAAATATACTCGACTTGGGATGCGGGATAAGTTTGCGATCGCAAGCAAGTCAGTAAATCTGGTAAATCTTCCTCGCCGTTATAAATGGGGATAATAACAGAAATGTTCATTTTGTTATTGATTATTGGTTATTTGATTTCTCTCTACTCGTTACTACTTTTGATTCTTCCTTGTAAAATAAATTCTGCGATCGCTAGATCTACTGGAGTAGTAATTTTCAGATTTGTCTCTTCTCCCGGGACAATTTTCACGGGCAAATCGCACTTTTCAAATAAAGCTGCATCGTCGGTGACTTCCCAGCCCAATTGCTTACCCTTTTCGTGACACTCTTTTAATAACTTAACCTCAAATCCTTGAGGGGTTTGCGCTGCCCAGAGATTAGCGCGATCGGGGGTACTTTGAATAATATTCCCTTCGCCTACGACTTTAATCGTATCCTTCACCGCAACCGCCGCAATTAAACCTTGACAGGACTCTAATGCCGCCGCACAGCGATCGAATAAATCTGGTGTCGCCAAACATCTTGCCCCATCGTGAATCAAAACCCGCTCAGCCCCCTCTGGAAGCCTTTGTAAGCCATTGTAAACCGACTCTTGACGGGTTGTCCCTCCTTGGATCAAAACCACGGGTTTAGAAAGATTTGCCCCTGTTAAAATTTCTTGAAACGCGGGAAAATCGCAAGCTTGTCCCATGATGCCGATCCAGCCGATCGCCTGAGATGCCTCTGCTGCTCGTAACGTCCACTCTAATAGGGGTTTTTGCAACAGGGTTAACAGGAGCTTATTGCGATCGCCCCCCATGCGTTTGCCCAAACCGGCGGCGGGGATGAGTAAGTGCATCACAAGTTTAATCTTTCCCTAAGAAATCCATCTAGCTCTCATCATCCCTTAAAATTGACCTTGATTAACTCAAATTCCGTGAATTGAGATGCGAATATTAGCCCTCGTCCCCGGTGGAATTGGCGATCAGATTCTCTTTTTCCCAACTCTGACCACCCTCAAACAGCAATATCCCCAAGCATTAATCGATGTTTTGGTGGAACCGCGATCGAAGGGGGCCTACCGCGTTTGCCCTTCGGTGAATGAAGTTTTACTCTTTGATTACAAAGATCGCAACGGTCTAGCCGACTATCTCAACCTATTGGGAGTCCTGCGCGATCGCGAATACGAAGCCGCGATCGCCCTCGGACAACAGTGGGCGGTTGGCTTATTACTCTGGCTCGAAGGAATTCCCGATCGCATCGGTTACCAAATGAAAAAGGGCTGTTTTTTTACCAACACCGTCCCTTTGAAAAAAGAGCAATATGCGGCCGAGATGTATCACGATCTCCTTGATGGTTTGCATATCTCGACTTCAACTCCCTCGGTTAGCGTCAATGTTCCCAAAGGGGATATTAACTGGGCAGAAGTAGAGCAGGAAAATCTCGACGTGAAGGAAAGTGGGTATATTCTCCTCCACGGCGGCTCGAGTAAATTGGCACTCAGCAAAGGAATTGACAAAATCTATCCCGTAAAAAGCTGGTTGCAAATTGTCGAGAACATTCGCCAAAAACAGCCAGATTTACCCATTGTTCTGCTCAAAGGACCTGAAGATGAAGAATTTATCGAAAAAATGCTGGCAGGCGATCGCAGCTTAAAAACTGTCTCTCCTCCAGATATCGGTAAACTTGCCGCTTTTATTGCTGGCGCGAATTTAATGCTCTGTACCGATAGCGCCCCCATGCACTTGGCCATCGCTGTCGGAACCTATACAATTGCCCTATTCGGACCCACGGAAGCGAAAAAACTCCTTCCTCCCGATAATGAAAAATGTATCGGTATCCAGTCGCCCTCTAAAGCGATCGCGGATATTGCCCCTGTAACGGTTATCGAGCAAATTTGGCGTGAGTAGAGCAGCAGTATTTTTAGATAGAGATGGAGTCCTCAACAAAGAGGTGGGTTACATCCACAAAGTTGAGGACTTGGTACTCATAGAAGGAGTCGCAAAAGCCGTGCGCCGCCTTAATGAAGCCGGTTGGTTTTGTTGTATGGTCTCCAACCAAGCAGGCCCGGCGCGAGGTTACTTTCCCCTTGCTCACATTGAGGCATTACACGATCGCCTCGTGAGTTTGCTGGCGGAGGAAGCCGGAGCCAAATTAGATGCCCTCTACTACTGTCCCTATCTTGCCCCACCGGTCGGGGGAGTCAACCCCGAATACGCTCGCTGGAGTACTTGGCGCAAACCCAATACGGGGATGTTAGTCGCAGCAGCATGGGAACACGATCTCGATATTCGGCGCAGTTTTATGGTGGGAGATAAAGCCACGGATGTCGATTTGGCGAGAAATGCTGGGGCGCGAGGCATTTTAGTGCGGACGGGCTACGGTCAAGACGTGATTGGCGGCAGCTATCAGCACCATTCCCTTCCCGATTTTACAGCGGCGGATTTAGTGGAGGCGATCGACTGGATTTTGCAGCAAGATTGTTGAATTGTTTGATTTTTGGCGCGGCGATCGCGAGGGATTAAATCGACAGATACAATGATTTTGACCAACCCCGACAGAAATTTGTGAAATTGTCTCCCGATCGCCCCTTTCATTGGCATTGATAATTGAGAATCGATCGCAGATAATCGATTGTTAACCGAATTAAGTGTTAACGAGTGATGAAATTAAAAGAATTATTAGCCAATATCCCCGAAATCCAACCATTACCCGTACATCCTAATTTAGAAGCCGAAGTAACAGGACTCTCTACTAACTCCCATGCTTGTCAAGCGGGAGATTTATTTATCGGCATGCCGGGGACGCGTGTGGATGGGGGAGAATTCTGGGAAAGCGCGATCGCCTCGGGTGCGATCGCTGCCTTAATTACCCCTCAAGCCGCCGCCCAATGCCCTCCCCAAGAGAACCCCTGTCTCATTCAGGCTGAAAATATCGCCGTCACCTGTGCCAAACTTGCCGCCAAATTCTACAATAATCCGACTCAACAACTCAAAGCGATCGGGGTCACGGGAACAAATGGGAAAACGACCACGACTCATTTAATCGAGTTTTTCCTCAACTGCACCGAGTCCCCCACAGCATTACTCGGCACTCTCTACGCACGCTGGCCGGGATACGAAAAAACCGCAGTTCACACGACTCCTTTTGCGATCGACTTGCAAGCAAAATTGGCTGCAGCCCGACAAGGAGGCAGTCAATATGCAGTACTGGAAGTCAGTTCTCACGCCTTGGCACAGGGACGAGTAAAAGAATGTGTTTTTGAAGTGGGGGTATTTACAAACCTCACTCAAGATCATTTAGATTATCATCCCACGATGGAAGACTATTTTGAGGCCAAAGCCCTGTTATTTAGCGAAGAATATCTGCAAGGACGCGGGATTATTAATTTAGACGATCCTTATGGAAAACGTCTTATTGCCAGACTCCCGAGCGATCGCGTCTGGAGTTATAGTCTCAATGATGCCAATGCAGACTTATGGCTGAGCAATCTAACCTATGCAGCTACTGGCGTTCGCGGTACGCTTCACACGCCCAAAGGTGAAATTGCTTTTCAGTCTCCTCTCGTCGGTCAATTTAACCTCGCCAATCTCCTCGCCGCCGTTGGAACCGTTCTGCATTTCGGCAGCGAACTCGAGCAAATTATTCCTCATTTATCGGCATTTTCTGGAGTCCCCGGACGCATGGAACGGGTGCAAATTGACCCCGAACAAGATATCAGTGTCATTGTCGATTATGCCCACACTCCCGACAGTTTAGAAAATATGTTAAAAGCCGCCGGTCCCTTCATTCCGGGTCAAGCGATCTGTGTCTTTGGTTGCGGTGGCGATCGCGATCGCACCAAGCGACCGAAAATGGGAAAAATTGCCGCAGAATTAGCCGATCTTGCCGTCGTGACTTCCGATAATCCCCGCACGGAAGATCCAGAACGAATTTTAGAGGATGTTTTAGCGGGTATTCCCTCGGAAATTAAACTCATTGTCGAAAGCGATCGCGCCAAAGCCATTCGCACGGCCATCCTCAACGCAAAACCCGGAGATGGGGTATTAATTGCCGGAAAAGGTCACGAAGACTATCAAATTTTAGGCACCGAAAAAATCCATTTCGACGATCGCGAACAAGCCCGAGAAGCATTACAATTGAGAAGAAAAAAATAATCAAGTTGCCCAAGCAAAAATCCCACTGTTTTTGGAGAATATATTGGGATTTTTGCTGACATTGACCTAGGGCTATACTGATTCTCCTTGTGAATGTTAAAATAGGAGTTATATTTCGCTTTTACCCAATATCTAATGAAGGCAGAAAATCACGAATGTGTTCTGATTGAAGAGACTAATAAAGGATTAGGTGTTTTTGCGACTCGGAATTTTAAAAAAGGCGAGATTGTTGCGATCGGAAAACCGAGGAAACTTTTTGCAGAGAGAACTCGCTACTCCTTACAAATAGATATTAATTTACATATAGACATTGATACTCCAGGAAGATTGATTAATCACTCTTGTAATCCTAATACTGGAGTTAGAAATAATTGCTTCGGAGGATACAATTTTATCGCCATCAGAGCTATCTCGGAAGGAGAGGAAATCACTTGGGACTACGAGACAACAGAGTACAGTGTTCTTTTTGTTTCTCAATGTTTGTGTAATTCTGCCAATTGCCGACGACAAATTCGTGGTTTTTCTACTCATCCTCTGGAAATCAGAAGGAAATATGGTGAGTTTATTGCCGATTATCTCAAAGCTAAATAAAGTCCTGTAATATAGATAAAGTCTGATTGCCTTTAATCTTAGCGATCGAGAGGAGATTAATTCATTTTTTATTAAATTATGGTTTCATCTAATAATTTATTAACCCGCTTCATCAAACTTTCTTTTGCGAACAGCATCTCCAATCTCATGATTCCCTTAGCGAGTTTAGTTGATGCTGCATTTTTAGGGCATCTAGCAGAAATTCATTACCTAGCAGGAGTTGCCTTAACTTCTGTTTTATTTAACTTTCTTTACCGAATTTTTAAATTTTTACGTTTAGCCACAACAGGACCTACGGCTCAGACTGAAGCCTGTTGCGATCGCGATTCTGTCTTTTTAATCTTATTACGTAATAGTTTTATCGCACTAATAATCGGGTTAATTATCTTACTCTTACAGCAACCATTACGAGAGATAGGATTTACTTTACTGAGTGCGCCTCCCTTAGTTCGCGAGTCTGGCATAGACTACTACAATATGCGTATTTGGGGCGCTCCTGCGGTACTGATTAATTTTGTCCTAATCGGTTGGTTTATGGGACGAGAAAAAGGAATTATTGTTTTAATCTTATCGATTGTGGGCAATGGAGGCAATATTATTCTCGATTACCTATTTATTGTATTCTGGAATTATCAGAGTGCAGGAGCCGGAATCGCAACAGCCGCAAGCCAATATCTCATGTTACTGGTGGGATTAATTTTCATCTTCTTAGAAGGTTGGTTAAAGCAAATTCCAGCATTAGTTAGACAAATTTTTGAGATGAACGCTCTCAAGGCTATCTTTAAGTTCAATGGTAATCTATTTTTAGCGCGTTTAGCTTTTGTGATAACTTGCTCATTATTTACAAGTATTAGTGGTTCTCTCGGTACTCTCATCCTTGCAGCCAATACTTTACTGATAGAATTTTTGTATCTAGCAATTGATTTTGTTGATGGATTATCCTTTGCGACTGAAAGTTTAGCGGGAAGTTGTCGTGGATCGAGCGCAAACGAGCAACTAGCTCCTTTGTTAAAAATGACTGGAGGCGTTAGCCTAATTATAGGATTTTTTGCAGCATTGATATTTATTCTATTTCCAGATCCTTTATTCGGAATATTAACCAATCATCGAGAAGTCATTGCACAAATTCATAATTATCTTTTGTGGTTACTCCCTCTTTTAGTGTTTTGGTGTCTCTCGATCAATTTAACGGGCTATTTTCTCGGTTTAACTGAAGGGACAATCGTTCGTAATAGCATGGTTAATGCAACCATTATTGGCTTTATTCCGGGAGCTATAGTCGCTTGGCAATTTCAGAACAATCAGATATTATGGCTGGCTTTATTCTCTTTTGTCATTGTCCGAACCTGTGTATTAGGAATCCAAGTTCCTCATAGTTTTCAGAACAAACAAACCGAGTTTACAACCTCTCAGATTCTCGAATAATCCGATTAATTAAAACTTCATTTTTGCGTAAATTTTTAACTCTCGTCATAAATTGTTCTACTCTTGCTAACTGCCTCTCATTTTTTTGATTCAAGAGATCGTATGCTAAGTGCCATGATAACATCCCATGCGCTCCCCATTGAATATAATAAGGTAATAAATTTATTTCTTTGTCTGTCATTTTTCTCGCTCGATTATAAGATTGTAGAAAGTATTTTAATAAATGTTCATCTAGCTGGTTATTGGGGAAACAAAAACCATTAATCGTAATGCCAATATCATAGAGTAAATTATCTACACAAGCACATTCAAAATCTATCAGAGCAATCAGTTTATTTTTAACAAATAGAGTATTATCTGGAAAAGCATCTCCATGTATTAGTCCTCTGGGAACTGTTTCAGCAAGAGGTTTTGTTAAATAGTCAGTTTGCTCAATAAAATATCCAAAAATTTCTAAGTACTGATATTTTGCCTGAGAAAATTTTTGCATTAATTGATAACAAAGATCGAGATTAATATGATTTTTTCGAGAAGGTTTTCCCCAACTTTCAAAAGAGTTGAGATTTCCAATAGCTAAAGCAATACTTTCTACAGTATATTGATTGAGTTCTGGTTGTTTTCCTTGAATGAATTCGTAAATTACAATATATTGATTATCTAGTGAATTTATATATTTTCCATCTTCTCGAGTCAGAGGAAATGCAGTAGGAAATTTTATTTTCTTTAATTTGTGCATTATATCTACTTCATAGAGAATTTCATCTAAATTTTGGTATTGACAAATTCTATAAACATAATTTTTTCCCGTATTCATTTCAATTTTATAATTAGTATTTGAATATCCATTAGTAAGTTTTTCAAAAGATCGGAGTTCTCCTAAATCATAAGATTGCAATATGATTTTGATTTGTTCTTGTCTGTTTTTATCTTTCATAATATATAAAGACTATTTTTGTTGTGGTTTACAGTCAGACATTCTCTCAAGATTAATTTAATAGAAAACATCAGTTGTTTCATGTTTGTAAATAACAGGAGTTACTCCTTCCCAAGATTGAGCGCAGATGACTCGACGAGTATTGTTATTTTTCATTTCTGACACTTGATGTAAACAATGAGAACCATGAATAAGATAGGCTGTATTTTTTTTAAAATCATGGGTATGAATTAAGTTCTCTTGACGAGCTAATTTCACAGAATTGTCAATATTGTTGACAGGATTATCAATGTTTTTTGCTTGGCAAAATTTAGTCCATGATGGTAGAATTTCAACACGACCACCTTCCCCGATTTTTTCAAGAATTAAAGTTAGTGTATAAGGTGGATCGTCAAGATGCCATCCATGAGTTGAACCGGGTGCATTGAAAAAATTTAGAACTATCCATTCTTGATGATGCTGACAATCTCGAATATCTTCTTGCACAATTTTCTGTATTAAACTTCGAAGATAAGAATTTTGATAGAGCGAACAAAGAAACGGAGAGTTCTTCTTAATAACTGTGCCGCCAATTGTTGATAAGTGACGCGGAGTACCAAACATATATATATCCCGTTGTTTTGCATGTTGTTCTAATCTAATCGCTTCTTGTTCAATCCGAGCAAATATATTAGCTTGAAATAATTCTGGTAATTCGACATAGCCAAACTCCTGAAATTTTTCGGTTAAGTGAATTGTTTCTTTTTGGTAAGAGGGCGATAAAATCTGTTGTTCTGATACATTTTTCTTTGTTGGAGATTGCATAAGTATCAATAGAGAAAAGCAGTTAGTTAGTCTTCAGTTTAACATTAATATATTAAATCATATAGGCTGATAGCTTTTGAATCATGATATTGTTAAAAAGTCACAAGTTTCATTAATATTCTTAAAAAGAATTAATCTTGCTTCACAAATAGCTTTTGAGATTGTCAAAGTAATAGTGTGAAGCTCTAAGATAATAGTATAAGAATATGGCTAAAATTAGCGATCGCATTCCCTAAATGATTATGAGTGACTACAGTTACGATCGCATTGCTCATCTCTACGATCGCACCCGACCTTTACCCGCAGAAATCTCGGCAAAAATCGGCGATCGTATTCTCGAATTTGTCAGCGCTACCCCAGAAACAACCTTTCTCGAACTGGGAATCGGCACGGGACGCACCTCATTGCCGATTATTAAAAAAGGCTATCACTATACGGGATTAGATGCTTCGGAAAACATGATGGAGCAGTTACGCCAAAAAGTACAAGGTTTCCCTCATCAATTAACTCTCATTCAAGGGGATGCCACTTCTCTTCCTTTTCTTGATAATACCTTTGATGTGGTGTTAACAACTCATGTTTTACATTTACTTTCCGACTGGATAGAAGCACTCAAAGAAATTCAGCGCGTTCTCAAACCTACGGGAATTTATTTAGCTTGCGAAAATTTATTAACACCTCATCAACGAGAATTAGAAAATGTATTGAGGGGGATTTTATCTCGCGATCGCCCAATGATTTCTCAAACCATCGAAGCCGGGCTGAAACTCGCTCCTTTTGGAGAAAATGTCAAATGGACATTAATAGAATTAGGAGCAGAAGTAGAGCAAATCACAGCAGTTAAATGGCAAGTTAACCAAACAATTGAAGAATTGTTAGAAATGTATCAAATGCGAGCATTTGGAATTTGTTGGCACGTTCCCGAAGAAGAGTTTGTGCAAGCAATGAATGAATTGACATCGTGGTGTCGGAAAACTTATCCGTCAGAAGACTTCCTGCTGGCATCCGAAGCAACTTTTGAGATTATTGCCGCCAAAAATTGGAGATAGTCGTTAGACTGTAAATGTAGCTTTGAGGCATTTTAGTATGAGCGATACGAATACGCCACATCACCGTCATCGCAAGGTTAAACGCCGTAATTTTCTTGCGACGAGTGCCGTGACTGCAGCCGCGATCGCAGGAAGTTCTCTCGTTACGAATTGTGCTGCTGTTTCACCAGAAGAGGCAAAAATAGAAGCAGAAACTGGAGTAAAAATAGAGGGACAGAACAACAAAGATTTACCCCCAACAGCCATGCCCGAGCGGATTTTAGGGAAAACCGGAGTTTCTGTACCGCTTTTAGGTTTAGGAGGGGCGGGACGAACGCCATTATCTCAAAGAGGGCAAGAAAAAGAAGCATTTATTCTCTTAGAAAAAGCTCTAGAGTTGGGTATTCGTTATTTTGATACTGCTGCGAGTTACGGACCGAGTGAAGATAATATGGGTCGAGTTTTACCGGCTCATCGATCGCAAGTCTTTATTGCTTCTAAAACCGCGAAATTAGACCGAGATGGAGCTTGGCGAGAACTAGAGCGATCGCTTAATCGTCTCCAAACAGATTATCTCGATCTGTGGCAATTGCATCACATTTCTTTTTTAGAAGAAATCGATAAAATTACAGAAAAAAATGGTGCAGGCAAAGCACTCCAAGAAGCAAAAGAACAGAAAATAGTTCGCTTTAGCGGCATTACCGGACATCACGAACCCGATGCGATCGCGGAAGGCATTAGCCGCTATCCTTTCGATGCCATTCTCATTCCCATTAACGCTGCCGATCGCCAGCATCCTCGTCCTTTTATTCCTCATATTTTACCCGTAGCACAAGCAGAAAATATAGGAACGATCGCGATGAAAGTTCCGGCTTACGGACGCATTTTTAAACCAGGAAGATTAACAGGAATGGAGCAAGCTTTCGGTTATTCTCTCTCGCAACCCGGAGTCCACTGCGCCGTCATTGCAGCAGAAGATGCCGTCCAGTTAGCAGCAAATATAGAAGTCGCGAAAACCTTTCAACAACTCGAAGCGCTGGAATTACAAAAAATAGAACAATTAGCCGCTAATGGTTGGGACGATACAACCTTTTTTCGTCAATGGACGTGATATCAAGTATCAATAATCGATTATCAATAATATTGGATTGACTGTTTGTAATGAGAAGATAAACCGATCGTTTTAGCTCAGATAAATAGTTCACTTATTTGTTGATATTTTTCCTTCATTTACCGGACATTTACAGAAAAAAATGTTAATAAAGAGAAGTAGATTAGGAGCATCTACAGTAGTCAAACAATATTTATAGACCTATAAATATTGATTTTTTTGTGAGTTTTTTTTCAATGTTACAGAGACAATCAAGATATAATCGCCGTCAATTTTTAAAATTAGCTAGTATTTTTTCTACATCTATCAGTGCGTCTTTTGTGATGGGTGGTTGTGATGAACACCAAATGAAAGGAAGACGCGATCGCCTGCTAAAAATTGGCTATCTTCCCATTACCGATGCTGCCCCATTATTAGCTGCCGATCGTAAAGGCTTTTATCTGGCAGAAGGTTTGGACGCATTACCTCCCAAAAAATATCATTCTTGGCAAGCGATCGCCGACGCATTTATCAAGCGCGAGGTGAATGCAATTCATCTCTTAATGCCGATGACGATATGGATGCGTTACGGTCTCGAGTTTCCCGGAAAGGTCGTCGCGTGGAATCATACGAACGGATCGGCGATTACCGTTCGCCCGGAAATCCAACACCCGGAAGATTTAGGCGGAAAAACCCTCGCCATTCCATCTTGGTATTCCATTCATAACATCGTCCTGCAAATTCTCTTGCGGGAACGAGGATTGCACCTAACTCACAAACCCCCTCATCTTGCCCTCAAACCCGATGAAGTGCGTTTGGGAGTCCTTCCTCCTGCCGATATGCTTTCCGCCCTCGATCGCGGCGATATTGCCGGCTATATCGTCGCCGAACCTTACAATTCTGCCGCCGAAACGAGAGGGATCGGCAAACTTTTGCGCTTGACGGGAGATATTTGGAAAGATCATGCCTGCTGTGTTGTTTTCATGCACGAAGACGATATTGAACAGCATCCCCAATGGACGCAAAAAGTGGTCAATGCGATCGTAAAATCTCAACATTGGTCTCGTGCCAATCGCCCAGAACTTGCTCACCTTCTTTCCCTAGATGGGGGAAAATATATTGCTCAACCTGTCTCCGTGTTGGAGCGGGTTTTAACCTCCTACGATCGCGATTACTATACTCAAAAAGGCGCGATCGTTCATCCCCAATGGCGATCGCGTCGCATTGATTTTCAGCCTTATCCGTTTCCGTCCTATACCCGATCGCTAGTTCAACAACTCAAAAAGACTTTTATTCAAGATAAAATCGAATTTTTGGAGAGACTTTCTCCCGATTTTGCAACTGCCGATCTGGTTGACGATTCTTTTGTGAAAAAATCACTAGAACAAGTCGGAGGACCGCAATCTTTTGGTTTATCTCTAGATTTGTCGCGCAAGGAACTGTTGGTAATTTAAAAATGCGATCGCAAAAAAATATGTTTGGTTTATTTCGTCAAACAATTCGGTCTCGACAAAAATCAAAGATCGCCGCAATTCAATTGATTCGCCTTTTTCGTTCAATTTCCATTGAAAATTGGCTGCGTTGGAGTTTTATCACTTTAGTGGTCAGCAATTTAGCGATCGTCGGGACAATTTCAATTAAAGTAAGCCAAGTCGCACATCATAGACAAATACAAGTGTTGCAAGAGGAACGTGCTTTAGCTTTAGCCCGAGAGGTTAGAATCCGCTTAGATGATTTTCAACAACAGTTGAGCTATTTACAAAAAGTACGCGATTTGGTCACTCTTCCCAAAGAGACTCAGCGTGCATTATTGGAAGGTTTGACGCGAGAAAATGATGCTTATGAAACGATCGCGATTGTTGGCGCACAAGGAGAAATATTGACCGCGATCTCGCCTTATTCTAGCGAAAAAGCTGAAGATATTGCTCTAAGTTTAATGCAAAGAATAGGTGTTACAACTGCAATTCAGCAAAAAAATCGCTATATTCATCCCGTTGAACTGCATGAAAACTTGAACGTTCCCGTTACAACTCTCGTGCTTCCTTTACAAGATCGAGATGGGCGATCGCAAGGTGTTCTTATGGCGATGATTAATCTCGATTTTTTGAACTCTATTGTTGCGCGATCGCAGATTGGTAAAACAGGTTATGTTTATATCATAGACGAACAAAACCAAATTATTGCTAAAAAGCGCACAGCAGAAGAATCCTATCGAGAAATTGCCTTAGAAACTCCGAGCGATTGCAGTTTAATACAAATATTAAACACTAATCTTGTCAATTCCGTTAATATTTATCAAGGTTTACGAAATATCAAAGTATTGGGAACGAGTTCTTTTATTTATGGTGTCAATTGGCGCGTTGTTGTCGAGTTACCCCTGCAAGAAGTTCATGCTGCAGTATATCATTTAATTGGGTTAATGATCGTTATCATTTTGGGAGGAATCGCGATTTCGATTATCTTGAGTTTAAAGATTGCCAAATTGCTCATTGCTCCCCTCGAATATTTAACGCAAGTTGCTCATCAAATCAGTCATGGAGAATTTTCAACTCGCGTCAAAATGAAACAGCGCAATGAATGGGGAGTTTTGGCCAGCGCTTTTAATTCTATGACGGCAAAAATTCGCCATTCGTTTAAAATATTAGAAGCAAAAAATAACGAACTTTCTAATACCTTACAAGAATTACAACAAACACAACTACAACTCATCCAAACCGAAAAAATGTCCGGTCTCGGACAATTAGTTGCAGGAATAGCTCATGAAATTAACAATCCTATTAATTTTATTCATGGCAATCTCGATCACACGGAAGAATATGCCAATAGTCTACTCAAATTAATTTCTCTCTATCAGCAATATTATCCCGATCCCGATCGCGAAATTCAAGAAGAGTTAGAAGAAACAGATATTGATTTTCTCCGAGAAGACTTTCCTAAGTTGTTGCGATCGATGAAGGTTGGGTCTCGACGCGTGCGAGAAATTGTCACGTCTCTCCGCAATTTTTCTCGTTTGGATGAATCTAATTTTAAAAAAGCCGATCTTCACGAAGGGATTGAAAATACCCTCGTCATCTTGCAAAGTCAAATCAAAGCCAAGCCCGATCGCCGGAAAGTTAAGATTGTTAAAGAATACGGAAATTTACCTCTTGTGCCTTGCTATCCGGCACAACTCAATCAAGTATTTATGAATCTGATTAATAATGCGATCCATGCCCTCGATCGCTTTCGTCGAGAAGATTCGGATCGCCAGCCAGAAATTGCGATCGTCACGGAATGTACAACCGCATCATCAGAGAAAAATGCGGAAATTGTGATTCGCATTGCCGATAACGGCGAAGGCATTCCCTATGAAGTCAAGCAACGTATTTTCGATCCCTTTTTCACCACAAAACCCATTGGCGAAGGAACGGGTTTAGGTTTATCCATTAGCTATCAAATTATTGTAGAAACTCACCAAGGAAAGCTCGAATGCTTTTCAACCCCAGACAAAGGAACGATATTTCAAATTAAAATTCCCTTATTTAACAAATCTTAGACTGCGATCGCCCCCGACGAAAGATGAGTATGAGCTATCCTGTAAGATAGCCCGACCCAAAACCGAACAATGAGTTGTGCCAGCCTTCCCACGAGTTGCCATTGTTCATTGTTCATTGTTCATTGAAATGAGCTTGCCGCTATGAAAAAATTTTTGCTATTTTGCCTTTTTATCATCGGTATCAGTATTGCCTTATGGAACTTCAAAGGTCTAGCCAATAAAGGAGAATATAGCTCCATTGTTCTCGATTTTGAGAATAATGTTGACAAAACGGAAATTCTCCAAGAATTGGACGCGATCGCGACAAATTACAGCGTTACCCCCCATTTAAACAGCGAATTTTCCCAAAGCGATCGCGTTTACATCATTGAAGGGGACAAACAAACCCTCAAGGCACTGAGAAAATCTAAATTATTGCGATCGGCGACGGAATATATCGAACCCAACTACGTCTATCACACCCTCGAACGTCCTAACGATCCCGATTACAGCAAACAGTGGAACTTCCAAAACATTAACATCGAGCAGGCGTGGGCGGAAACCAAGGGAGAAGGCTCCGTCGTCGCAGTCATCGATACGGGAGTCAGTAAAGTTCCCGATCTTAAAGAGACGGAATTTGTCAAAGGCTATGACTTTGTTAACGATAAAGTTGATGCAAGCGACGATCAAGGTCATGGGACTCATGTCGCCGGAACCGTCGCTCAGTCTACCAATAATGGCTATGGAGTTGCAGGCGTTGCCTACAAAGCCAAAATTATGCCGATTAAGGTTCTTGCTGCCAGTGGAGGGGGTACGGTCTCTGATATTGCCGAGGGCATTCGGTTTGCCGCCGATAATGGCGCAGACGTGATTAATATGAGCCTCGGGGGAGGTGGTGAAAGCAAACTCCTTGATGATGCGATCGCCTACGCTTATAACAAGGGCGTGGCCATTATTGCCGCCGCCGGGAATGAAAATCGCAACGCCTCTTCCTATCCCGCCCGCTATCCGAGAGTTCTCAGCGTTTCGGCTTTAGACCCTGCCGGTGTGAAAGCCCCTTATTCTAACTATGGTGCAGGGGTAGACATTTCCGCACCGGGAGGGAGCGAACAGGGAAAAATTCTGCAAAATACGATCGATCCCAACACTGGAGAGTCAATATTTGTTGAACTTCAGGGAACGAGTATGGCTTCCCCTCACGTTGCTGGGGTGGCGGCTTTATTGAAAGCGGAAGGGATCGAAGAACCCGCAGAAATTTACGAGATTCTCAAGCAATCCGCCCGCAAAGTTGAAGAAGATGACTTAAACCACTTTGGTGCGGGACAATTGGATGCTGGTGCCGCCGTCCAACTCGCCCTCAAAGGTAAAATTACCTTTAAAGACTTCTTCCGATGGTTGCGAGATAATGGTTATTTGAATCTGCGTTTCTGGTTTGATGGTGGTGCGATCGCATTGCTGCCCAAACTGGCTATGGTGATTGGTTCTTATTTACTGGCTTGGCTGTTACGCAACTATTTCCCGTTCAGTTGGAATTGGTGGCTGGGTAGCGGTTTAGTCGCAGGAAGTTCGGGACTCTTTTTCCTGCGGGGATTTTATATCTTTGACTTGCCTCAAGCACCGTTTCGGGTTTTAGGCAGTTCTATTCCCGAACTCGGCACCGCCATTCAAGGCGGTTCGACCTTCAATCCTTTCTTTGCCAGTATTTTAATTCCGGCGGGTTTAATTGTCCTATTCCTCGGTCATCCTCGGTGGAAATGGTTTGCGATCGGTACGACTTTAGGCGTTGCTTCTTGTTTGACCGTGAGTGCCTTCCTGTCTCCGGTTATTTGGGGCATTGGCTCGGGCATTTTCGCCTCAATTTTCTTACTCGTGAATGCTGCTCTTTGTCTCTGGTTAGCACGATTTGTCATTAAAGGGGAAGTGCAAGGAATTTAAGCGATTTAATCTTGAATACTTGCAGCAAGAGGGGTGAAATTTCATCCCTCTTTTCCCTGAGTCATTATCAATAAAAAATGAGAAAAAAAGCCACGATTGGGTTTTTATTTTCCTTGTCATTTCTCTAATAATGCTTGACGCATAATATTTGCGGGGATGGGTTGCTGCAACCAAAGTTGTAACGCCGCCGCACCTTGCTGGACTAACATTTCACTCCCATCGATCGCCACAGCCCCGCCATTTTTTGCTAATTGTAGAAAGCGCGTGGGACTGGGAGTATAAATGAGATCGTAAGCGATCGCACCGTCGGGTAATTGTTTGAATGCAGCTTCATCTACGGGAGAGCGATCGCTATGAGGAGACATTCCGACGGGCGTAGAATTGACTAAAAGCTGAGTTGACGATACCAATGCCGGTAATTCATCCCACAGATACACCCGTACAGAGTCAGCAAAGGGCGTATCTTGCCAACTTAGTTTGAAATTGTCCAACTTGGCGCGATCGCGTCCCACAACGCGAATTTCTGAGCAGCCCAACTCGAAGCACCCAGCGACAACCGCCCGCGCCGCACCGCCATTTCCTAAAATAACAGGCGTAATATTACCCCAATCGCGTTTCAGTTCTTTTAAAGGAGCAATAAACCCGATCGCATCGGTATTCGTTCCTTCCCACCCTTTTGAACTTCGCCAAACCGTATTCACCGCGCCGATCGCCTTGGCTACAGGAGAAACTTCAGCCAGAAGCGAAATAATCACCTGTTTGTGGGGAATAGTAATATTAAATCCGACTAGGGCGATCGCCGCAAACCCGTCTAAGGCTTTGGCTAAATTTTCCTTTTGGATGGGAAAGGGTAGATACACATAATCTAGCCCCAGATGCGCGATCGCGGCGTTGTGCATGGCAGGAGAGAGAGAATGTTCTACTGGGTCGCCAATGACCCCTAATAATTTTGTTGTTCCGGTAATGGGCATTATTAATTATTGATGAGGAAAGCGATCGATTAACTCTTCACGAGATAATTGTAAAGGTAGAGGTGTAAATTCTTCATCGACAGCAGCGTAAGTCGTTCCCATTCCTCCTTGTCCTAGAGAAGTGACAATTTGATAGCGATCGCTTCCTTTAATCAGTCGAGATTCATTTTTTGATGCTTATCCGGTTAAGCGAGTATGGGGATGAAGAAACGAAATGACTATCGAATCATCACTTAGTAATTTCTTCTGTTGTGCGGACAATATGATTAGATCGCCGATCGCTAAAATATTGCCCGCACACTCAAGATTATTTTACAAATTGAGGCATGATTTCCGCCGCCGTAAACAAGCCAGACAACCCTTGACGATGTAAAGAAACTCCGGCTTTCAAATATCCGAAAGCGGGTCCGCAAACATTCGCCGCCATACTGGTTTCATTACCTAATGTAAAGGTATGGGTGGAAATTTTCCCTTCAAAGGTGCGTCCCGTGACTTTAACATTGGTGCTGAGAGGTTTCTTGGCATTGCGAGTATCGACAACCCCGCCAACCGTAACGCGATCGCGGCTGCAAATCCCCCCCAATTCCAACATGATATCGTCGGCGTGTTCCATGTTTTCTAAAGTGAGAATACCTTTGGTTTTGTCTAAGAATGCCTCAACTTCTGCATCACTCATTGCCCTCGCTTTTTCCACATCAAACCCCGGTAAATGGGCAATATCCTCGCGAATGGTGGCGCGATATGCCTCCCAGTTAGCAATTCCGACACCGAAAGTAATGGTAACATCATGTATCTCTGCATAACTTTGCGCCGCGATCGCTGCCACCGCCGTCAATAACCCCGGAGTTGCCCCACATCCCGCCATATAGGTGATTCCAGCCGCTTTGAGGGATTCTCGCATTTCTAGCACTTGTTCCATTGCAGAGGTGCGTTTGAGGGCATCTACCAGCACCCCTTTCCATCCCGCATCGATGAATTGTTGAGCAACGGAAGCCATAAACGTGTTAGGTAAATTAGGGAGAGCGAGAAAATAGCCGTCAACGTCAGCTTTTTCTAACAAATCTTGAATACTATTGTTACTGAGAGTTCCGTGAGGTTCGAGATAGCCCAAGGAATCTTTTTCTCGATAGAT
Organism: Spirulina sp. LEGE 11439; assembly: GCF_059821285.1. Taxonomy (NCBI): domain Bacteria; kingdom Bacillati; phylum Cyanobacteriota; class Cyanophyceae; order Spirulinales; family Spirulinaceae; genus Spirulina; species Spirulina sp. LEGE 11439. Next base: position 25,422 of record NZ_JCAMRX010000032.1, on the reverse strand, counting down.
TTGACTGCAAGTATCTGCATCCAGTCCCGCCGGATTGTAAGCATAACCTTTGCGATCGGCGGCGGCAACTAATATCATTTCCCGTTTGGGTGCGAGGACTTTTGCGGCGGCTTGTCCTAACCCTCCAAATCCCAATACACCGACTTTAATCTTATTTTGCACTGCTGTCATGGTTTCTTTCTCGATTTGAACAGTCTTTTATTATCTCTCGAGAGGGAAGATGCGATCGCGACTGTGAACAAAAATGTTAGATTTCGTCATCCGCATAATTAGTAATCTTGGTACTGTTAATAGGCTAGAAAACAGCTAACTCGAAGCACTGGTATAAAAACGGGTGGCAAATCGCCAAAATCGATGAGAACAATAGAGAAGGACAATGGCTAAAATTCCCGAGCCGAATATCCATGAAAATTCAACGCGATCGAGGAGAGTTTGCGAAGGAATGGTTGTTAAAAAAGCAACAGGGATAATAAAGGTAAAAACAAAACGATATAAGGCTGGATAAGCGACCATTGGAAAACGCCCAGCCTCTAATAAGCCGCGTAAAACTTCCGTGACATTATAAATTTTAACAAACCAAATACTGGTTGCTCCCAACATAAACCAAAGGCTATATAAAATAACTGTACCAAAGAAAATGGGAATTAAACTGAATAAATAATTGCTCGGATTTAAGCCAAGACGCGAGCCAGAATAAAGAACAATTATTGCACCAAAAATCAGATCGGGTAAACCCCAAGGAGAGACTGTTCTTGCTGAGAGCCAAAATTGACTGCTAATCGGTTTGAGTAAGACAAAATCCAATGTTCCTTCTTGAACTTGCTCGACAATTTTGTTAAGATTGGGAATGAGAAATGTGGCTGAAAATCCTCGCAGAAAGGTGAAAACACCCAAGATAATTAAGGCTTCTTCCCAGTTCCAGCCCTTAAATTCATAGCCAGTCCGATAAAATAAGAATAGACCAAATAAACTACCAGAAAGGTTGGTTAAACTGCTCAGGGTAGCAATGAGAAAATTTAAACGATATTCGAGTTCTGCTGCGATCGCAGTACTCCAAAATAACTTGAGAACTAATAAGTAACGCTGCATAATATTAAGAGAATAAGCTATTCCGAGGGTTTGAACAAATGAATGACAATAAAAGGTACGCCAAAGCCGATCGCAAGATTGGCAAATAACCAAATCAGAGACTCGGAATGATTCCAACCGCGAATGAAAAAACCGCGTTTGGTTTCCGAAAGCAGTGCATCCCAAATTAAATGTGCGGACATCCCGACGCAGAGTGCGATCGCAGCATCTCGCAACCACCTAAATAGTGTTATCAGTTGCTTTTGCTGCATTCCGACAAAACTCATGATTAATAACCCGATAGGAAGCAAAACTGAATGAAAAAGCCAACTGCGATGCAAAAGAAAAGAAAATTTGGTTACTTTATATAAAGGAATATCCCAGTCGGGAATTGCCATATAAAAAAACTGACTTTCTAAGATTGGGATGTGGAGTAAGCGAAAAAAGAATAATCCACTTGCTCCCCAGATCGTGGCAAGAATAAAGATAAAGGGATTGAAATAGCGAACGCCTATTTTAGCATAGCGTTCGAGAAGTTGCCAGTAACTCCAGCCAACGCCAGCACCCACAACAAAGTGCATTAATTTATCGAAAGAAATTCGCATAAACACCTCAAAATTGAAAACTCAAAATCATTAGCTTCAAAATCGAAAATTATTGCTATACTGATAGTATTTGTCTGGAAAGTTAATGCAAAATCAATTGGCTTTAGTGTAACATCAATAGAGTTCGAGTCTGGATGTTTTCAGAAGCAGAAATTGCTTGGCGCTCTCTTTTACTTAATTTTAATCATGAATCATTCAATTTCACTACTTTTTATCTTGACAATTTTTGGATTTCTTCCCCAACTTACTTTAGCACAAACTTCCCAACTTGAAGAATCATTGCCATCTACAGAACAGAACAGCGAACAGAGAGAATATTTTCCCATTCTCAAAGATGGAAAATTGGGTTATATCGACAAAGAAGGAAATCTTGTCATTGAGCCTCAATTTATGTTTTCCTTGGCAGCAAGGCGATTTTCAGAAGGGGTGGCAACGATCGCGATCGCAGGCAAAGGTGGACTGATCGATCGCCAAGGAAATATTATTGTTGAACCGCAATTCGAGCATATTGGCGAATTTTTTGCCGGATTAGCACAAGTTAGTCAAGCCGGAAAAAGCGGTTTTATCAATCTATCAGGAGAGATTGCGATCGCGTTGCAATTTGATGCGGTGCGCGATTTCTCTCAAGGATTTGCAGCCGTTAAAAATGAGGAAAAATGGGGCTTCATCGATCGCAATGGAGAGATTATGATTGAAGCAAGATTTGACGATGCGTTAGACTTTAATACCAGAGAATTAGCCCCGATTAAACTCGGCGATCGCTGGGGATTAATCGATAAAACTGGAGCAATAGTAGTTACGCCTAGTTTTGACCGTATTTTGCCCTTCCAAGAAGGATTTGCAGCCATTAAAGTCAATGGGAAATGGGGTTTTCTTAATGAAAAAGGAGATGTTGCAATCGCGCCTCAATTTGAGCGAGTAGGGAACTTTTCCGAAGGATTAGCTTATATTGTATCGAGGGATCGGGTCGGATATATCAACACAAGAGGGGAGGTTGTTATCGAGCCTCAATTTGAAGAAGGAGGCGATTTTTCTGAAGGATTTGCAACGATTGCGTTAGGGCAAAAATGGGGTTTTATCGATACAAAAGGAGAGATTGTTATTTATCCTAAATACAATGCTGTCTGGGATTTTTCCGAAGGACTCGCTCGAATTAAACACGGTCAAAAAATCGGCTTTATCAACTCAAAAGAAGAGTTGATTATTCTTCCTCAGTTTCAGGGTGCAAGTGATTTTTTCGATGGATTAGCACGAGTTGAAATTAATGGTAAAATTGGCTATATCGATCGAACAGGACATTTTGTTTGGCCGCTTACTAATTAATCACCAGTCATCAGATAAGAAATAGAGAATGATTTCTAATAACTAATAACCAAATAAATGAGTAAATTCAATTTAAGAAATCGTCTATTTTGTTCTCATATCCTCGTTATTATTTTTGGACTGGGGACATTTGTGGCAATTGTCAAATATTCTTCCCCTCGTTTTTTTGTATTGCGTTTGGAACAGTTAGAAAGACGAGGGTTTTTAACTGTTCGTTCGGCAAGGACTTATTTAATTAATGGTTTTCAAAGTGCATTAGATAGCGGTACTTTTTGGTCTTTTGCCGTTGGAATTAGTGCAGCAGGAGGATTGAGTTATTGGTTTGCTCAACGGATTACTCAGCCTTTAAATAGCATGCAGCAAATTACACAAAAATTTGCCTCGGGTAATTTAAAAGAACGAATGCCAGCCAGCGATATTCCTGAATTAAATGAACTCGCTATGAGTTTTAATCGCATGGCGAACAGTTTAGAAGGCGTAGAACAAAGACGCAGAGAATTAATTAGCGATCTAACTCACGAATTGCGATCGCCTTTAACTGTCATGCGAGGATACTTAGAAGAACTTGCCGATAATGCGATCGCACCATCTCCCGAATTATATTTACGTTTAGTCCGAGAAACCAAACGATTAGAACGATTAACGAGCGATCTGCAAGAGCTTTCTAAAGCAGAAGCAGGATATTTACCCATTCATTTACAAGCAGTAAATTTATATCCTTTATTAACATCTTTGGTGGAGCGTTTTGCGGATCAATTAATGGAAGATAGCCCAAGGTTACAGTTAGAATACGCCGCCGATCTTCCTCCGGTGACTGCCGATCTCGATCGCATCGAGCAAGTATTGGTTAACTTACTGGGTAACGCCTTACATTATACTGAAAAAGGTTCAATTACCGTCAAAGGATGGCGCGATCGCGAGGTGATTTGGCTGGCGATCGAGGATACGGGAGTAGGAATTGCGGAGAAAGATTTACCCTTTGTCTTTGAACGATTTTGGCGTGCCGATCGATCGCGATCGCGCTACTCGGGTGGAACGGGGATCGGTTTGGCTATCACTCGCCGTTTGGTTGAGCTACAAAATGGTAAAATTGAAGTGGAAAGCGAACTCGGAAAAGGGAGTATATTTCGTTTTTATCTGCCCATTGCTTGAGTGTAAAAATTCTAAAATCGCATTCCTTTCATTTGTTGAAATCGCAAACTCAACCCGATCGCAACCTGTTTTCCCAGCCAGTATAACACCGTTAAAATCATAAAAGTAATGCCAATAATCAAAACCGTCTTGGGATTGTAAAAATTAGCAATACCCGTGTGAAAAACATTGAGAGGTTTGGTGACAAAATCCCAACTATTAAAACGCTGAAAGCGCCCTAAAAAAATCCCGACAGCAGAGAGAAAGTGTAGCAGGAGTTCGCAAGGAACAATAAAGCTAGATTTCCTATATCGTTTTAGATAATCTCCCAAATTTATTAACGAGACAACATAAGCACCAAAACCAGCCCCTAGAAAAAGAGTGTATTGCGGAATTAAAACTAACGTTACAATCCAAATTGAATATCCGGCACGAATAAAGTTAATTAAATGAACGGTGTCTGTTAAAACATAAGGAGCATTCGGGAGAAAAGCAATAAAAGTCAGCAATCCCAGCCACCACAACCAAGACCGAGATTGAGCGTTTTTAAACAGCCAAATACTCAAAGCCAAAGGAATAAAAGCTAAAAAGAGATTCCAGACAACGAAACGACTGCGAGTTAGAATTTGTAAGACAGTGGCAAGGAAAAAAGATAAAGAATTTAGCATGATTTTGAATGGAGAGTCATTTAGCCAACAAAAGGTTTAACGGCAAAATCCCTGAGGGTAATGGTATAATTCTCTTGTTCTCCTGTTGCAATAAACTTGATAATTGTTTCGCTGGCAATTGCAATAGCCAATAAGACTAAATTTCGCGCTAAAGGATAATCGCAAATATCGTCGTTAATGGGAGAAGGAACGCGATATTTTTCATTCCAAATCACTTCCGCATAGTTGCTAGAAAGACCGACATGCAGACAAGCAAGATTATTTTGCCGACAATAATCTTTAACCGCTTGCCGAGAAGAACTGTTATCAAAAGTATCAATCACTAAATTAGTTTTACGCAAAAGTTGGGCGCAATTATCTGATGTTAATTCCTTGGATTTTCCGTCCACTATAACCCCAAGGGCGCGATAGAGTGTATTCGTCAAAATCTTGGCTTTATATGCCCCCACATCGGATTTATAATAGGGCTGTGTTGATAAATTACGCTCTTCAATACGATCGCGATCGATAACCGTTAATTGCGAAAAACCCGATCGCGCCAAATTGTCCGTTAAATTTGCCCCCAATGCTCCCGCACCGCAAATCGCGATCGGAAAATCGGCAATTTTTGCCATCAGTTCGGGCGATCGATATAATTGTTCGTGAAAAAATAAACTCATTTAATACTTGACAATTGATAATTGATAGTTGATAAGCGATCGAGGAGTTCGGAATCAAGAGATTTCCCAACTCAACAACAAAGCGTAGCCTGTAAATTCCGAACGACAACTATAAAAATTTTAACGATCTATGAATTCTTCAACTTTGAACGATCGCATTGCCCAATTTTATGATGCCTCGAGCGGACTCTGGGAAGATGTGTGGGGCGAGCATATGCACCACGGGTATTACGGGCGATCGGGAAACTATAGAACCAATCGACGACTGGCGCAGATCGACTTAATTGAAGAATTACTCGGCTGGGCAAAAATTAAACAACCCCAAAATATTCTCGATGTGGGTTGCGGAATTGGGGGTAGTACCCTCTATTTGGCACAAAAATATAATGCCCGTGCTACCGGAATCACCCTCAGCCCCGTACAAGCGGCTAGAGCCGCAGAAAGAGGAAAAATCGCCAAATTAGAACAAAACTTAGATTTTCAGGTTGCCAATGCCCTAGAAATGCCTTTTGAGAGCAATTCTTTCGACCTCGTTTGGTCGTTAGAAAGTGGGGAACACATGCCCGATAAAACCCAATTTTTGCAAGAATGTTACCGCGTCTTGCAACCCGGAGGCACTTTTATTTTAGCCACTTGGTGCCATCGCCCCTTAAATTCTTTGGCTGGGGAACTTACGAGGGATGAAAAACGACATCTAGAAGAAATTTACCGCGTCTATTGTTTGCCCCATGTCATTTCTTTACCCGAATATGCCGCGATCGCCACTCGAGGCGGTTGGCAAAACATTCGTACCGACGACTGGTCGATCGCCGTTGCCCCTTTTTGGGATCGGGTTATCGACTCCACCTTTGAACCGAGTTCTCTCCTCGGTTTATTCAATTCTGGCTGGACGACCCTACAAGCAGCCCTTTCCCTCAATTTAATGCGTCGCGGCTACCAACGCGGGTTAATTCGCTTTGGCTTGTTATGCGCTACAAAAAGACAATGAGCAACAAACAGTTATCAATAAACAATTATCAATACAACCCATGAACAAGACATTACTCGCCTTGGGTGCGATCGCCATACTGGGAAACAGCATTGCCCTTCCCGCACAAGCTGTTCCTCCGATGCAAATTGCAGAAGCGGAGAATCAACCCTCAACATTAACTTCCGATCTGTTAACTTTAGAAGATTTACCCTCGGGGTTTCGAGAACTTCCTCCCAGCATGGCCGCTCAAATTTCTCAACAATTTCTCGCCCTCAGCAGTCAATTTCAACAAGGCGGCCTCGATCCCCAAGCGTTTTTCGTGTTTTATCATCCCATGAGCTTAGAAGTTGTTTTTGGCTTTACGGGAGAAATTGCCGATATTGCTTTTTTTGACGCTAGTTTACAACTCTTAAAGGAAAGTCCCGAATTGCAACAAAGTATTATCGACAAAATTCAAGAAAAGCTCAAAGACATTGCGATCGCCGAACTGACAGAATTGCAAATCGTGCCTACCGAAAACATGGGAGATAACTCCATCGGCGTGAAAGCTGGCATGAAAGTTATGGGGATGTCCTTTCAGGGGGATTTAATCTCCTTCCGGCGGGACAATACCGGAGGGTTTGCTGCCGTCATGTATCGCCCGTCGCGATCGCCGCAAATTTCCGCCAACGCCTTAGCCGACAAGCTGGACGTTAAGATTGTTGAACTCATAGGAGAAAGCAATATTAGCGATCGCCCTGCCAACTAGATTCTATTTGGGTTTCCTTGCCAGTGAGGGAATTACCAGTCACTCCCTTTCAACAAATCTTCATTTTGCATAAATATGCTCTGGAAAAACCAGAGCAGTAGCTTACAATGGAAAAGGCGGAGACAAATGTTTCCGTTCACTCCTCACACCACTAATGCGCCCGAACGATGTTCGGGCGCTTTCTTATCAAGCATTTTCGCCTTCCGCGTTTTGGCTTGTTTCATCGCCTTATTCCCCACAACCAAACTAATTATAGGCTTGAAGACAGAGTTCCCGATGTTCAAGAAATGATAAATTTCTTTACAAACCGCGATCGCTTTTGTGTTTTCCTTCTTCCTCCTTCATGCTTGAGAGTTGCGACTATGATAAAATTGCCTAGGATAATATAAAGACTTGATAGCTAGAGGAATTCCGCCCTATGCCAGCAGAAGTTTCAGACAGTACTTTTAAAGATGAAGTCCTAGACAGCAACGTTCCCGTTCTGGTTGATTTCTGGGCTCCTTGGTGCGGTCCGTGTCGAATGGTTGCCCCCGTTGTCGAAGAAATCGCCACTCAATACGAAGGACAAGTGAAGGTCGTCAAACTGAACACTGACGAAAATCCTAACATTGCCAGTCAATATGGGATTCGTAGCATTCCGACCCTGATGATCTTTAAAGGCGGGCAACGAGTTGATATGGTGGTTGGTGCAGTGCCCAAAACCACGCTTGCCAATACTTTAGAGAAATATCTCGGCTAATTGGTATCGGGTACTCTGTCTCGCATAATTGTCAATGCCGCGATCGCGTTTGCCCTGCCAAGTTTTACCTTTTCCTTTTCATTCTTTCCGATCGAGTGCCTCAGTCTTTCGAGACTCGGGCATTTTTGTTGTTCGGTGTTTTTGGGACCCTAGGACAGGGTGCTATAATGGAAAGTTGCTGCGTTGACAATTCCTATGGTATTCCCTCCTTCCGATCTCGAATCCGAGTCTTTGGCAAAAGACTTAGAGAACACGATCGAACGGCTTCCCGACCTCGAGTATGGTAAATACATTAAGCGAGCATTAGCGGTGTTAATGCGCTTGACTGGAGAAGAAATCGATCGCTTGGATTGGAAGATTTTATCGGCAACTTTAGAAGATTTAGAACGAGGGTTTACGGGTTTATCTCCCTATCGTCACGTGCGAAAGGTGAGTATTTTCGGGTCTGCACGCACCCCGAGCGATCGCAAGTCCTATCACATGGCGGTAGAATTTGCCCGTAAAATTACCCAACAGGGCTTTATGGTCATTACCGGAGCCGGAGATGGCATTATGGCGGCGGGGAATGAAGGAGCCGGACGAGAACATTCTTTTGGCTTGAATATTAATCTCCCTTTTGAACAAGGGTCAAATGAATATATTCGCGGCGACGATAAGTTACTTAGTTTTAAGTATTTCTTTACGCGCAAATTATTTTTTCTCAAGGAAAGTGATGCGATCGCACTTTTTCCAGGAGGATTTGGCACGCTTGATGAAGCATTTGAAAGTTTAACCCTTTGCCAAACTGGAAAATATGGACCGGCTCCCATTGTTTTTATTAACGAACCGGGGAGCGACTATTGGAATTCTTTAGACGAACACATCCGCGAGCATTTATTAAAAGAAGGATTAATCAGTCCGGACGATCCAAATATTTATACCATTACTGATGATATCGATCTGGCTTGCAAAATTATTAGCGATTTTTTTCGAGTTTACCATTCCAGTCGCTATGTGGGTAAACAATTTGTCATGCGTTTAAATTCGGAGTTATCCGATGGCTCGGTAGAATTTCTCAATCGCGAGTTTAGCGATATTTTAAGCCGAGGAACTATTGAAAAAAGTGGTGTTTTACCCGGAGAGCGAGGAGATGGGACAGAACATTTACCGCGTTTGGTTTTTGAATTCAATCAAAAAGATGCCGCTCGCCTCTGTCAAATGATTGGTAAAATCAATCAACTCGGTGCATTTTTACCCAATAGCGATCGCCCCGAACGGAAATAATCAGTTATCAGTTATTAGTTATCAGTTATTAGTGAACAATGAAAACTTTAATTGTGGCGACGGGAAATCCGGGGAAATTGCGGGAGATGCAGGCGCATTTGTTGGAGGTTGATGTTAATCTCGAATTGAAACCCCCAGAGTTGGAGATTGAAGAGACGGGGACGACTTTTCAGGAAAATGCTTGTTTGAAGGCGACAAGTGTTGCGAAAGCAATGGGAAAATGGGCGATCGCGGATGACTCCGGATTGGCTGTGGATGCTCTGGGAGGCGCTCCGGGGTTGTATTCTGCTCGTTATGGTAGTAGCGATCGCGATCGCATCGAGCGCCTGTTACGGGAGCTAGGAGACAGGGAAAATCGTCTGGCTCGTTTTATCTGCGTCGTAGCGATCGCTCGTCCCGATGGTACCATCGCGATCGCGTCTGAAGGAATCTGTACGGGAGAAATTTTACCCACTCCTCGGGGTTCGGGGGGATTTGGTTACGACCCTATTTTTTATGTTCCTCAACACCAAAAAACTTTTGCAGAGATGTCCCCAGAACTCAAGCGCCAAGTTAGTCATCGAGGCAAGGCGTTTCAAAACTTGTTAGCACAATTCACCAACTGGGAATAACTCAGTTTACTTTATCTCTGCGACTATTTCTGCAACCATTTCTGTTGCTTGTTCGTCTTGAATTTGAATCCGTGCATTTTGAGAATTTGCTTTTTCATGAGATCCAAAAGTTCCGATCAGACCCCAGAGGGCAACTAAGATAAAAATAGACTGTTTCATGGCTCGATAGATGCTCGGTTTGTTCCTATCCTTAGAATGCCCTAATCCCCCTAGAGTTGACAAGATCGGGGTTTACGGATTTTTTTGATTTTTCTCCCGCCCTATTTTTCTTGACAAAATAAATATTTTATGATATGAAGAGAATTTTAAGACTGCGTAAATCAGGAAGCGATCGCTATCTTTTCAGCCAAATCGAGCAGGATGTTGCTCTAATCTCGTAAATTCTTATCGGTTTAACAATACAGCATTGAATCTAGAAAATTCTGTATTTTCTCTGGACAAGCTGTGACTTTACACAATCTTATTATTTCTTTCTTTCTCTTTATCTAACTTTTACATAAACGCAAAAAGACTTAAAGATTTTTGACCAACAGGGGGAAAAAATACGTTAACTTAGTTTAAGAATGCTGCTCGTATTTTCTCTCGATGCGCTTGTTGAACTCAATTGCAACTCAACTCGCTCGGCGATCGCCCCTGCGATGGGTCTTAATCGTTCCCTTTGTCGTACAAATTACGGCGGCGGTGGGAGTCGTCGGCTATCTTTCCTATCGATCGGGTCGGCAAGCCGTTAACGATTTAGTCGAACAGTTAATGAGTAAAACCGATCGCATTATCGAACAACAACTCAACGACTACCTCGCAACCTCAGTCGAACTTACCCAATTCAATGTCGATGCGATTAAATTAGGTTTGTTAGATTTACAGGATTTGGAAGCAGCCGGACACTTTTTTTGGCAGCAATTACAATTTTTTGAAGATGTGGCTTATTTTTCCGCCACGCTACCGACAGGAGAATTCATCGGAGCAGGACGATGGCTGGAAGGACAGGGCGTAACAATTGATGAAATTTCAGCAAAAACCCAAGGACAGGACTATACCTATAATACCGATGAACGAGGATATCGCCGCGAGTTAATCGAAGTGAGTGAATACGATCCGCAAAGCGAAGATTGGTATGGCGAAGTTCTGACAGCAGGTAAACCCATGTGGAATCCTGTCTACTCTTGGGACGAATATCCCGAGTTTTTATCAGCCGGCTACAGTTATCCTATCTACGATCGAGACAACAATCTCATCACTATTATTGGGGTCGATCTTTTATTAGATGGGATCAGCGATTTCCTACAGGATTTAGAGGTAAGTCCTTCGGCTAAAATTTTTATTATCGAGCAGGATGGTGCAATTATCGGGAGTTCAAGTCCGGAAGCACCTTATATTCTCGTCGAGGAAGAAGCGCAACGCCTCAAAGCCACAGAAAGCACCGATCCTCTCATTCAAGCCACAGCACAATTTCTGCAAAAACAGTTTCCCGAGAGAAACCCGATCGCCAGCCTGCAAAAACTGGAATTCAACTGGCAAGGCGATCGCCGTTTCGTCAGGGTTACGCCGTGGCGAGACGAAATCGGTTTAGATTGGTTAGTGGTTCTCGTGGTGGCGGAATCGGACTTTATGGAGCAGATCGAAGCCAATACACGCAATACAATTTTATTGTGCAGTGGGGCTTTTATCCTTGCGATCGGGTTGGGTCTGCTGACATCGCGATGGATCGTCATGCCGATCCAATCTTTAAACGCTTCAGCTAAAGAAATCGCGAAAGGCAAATGGGATAAGACAGTCAAGCTCGATCGCGCCGATGAAGTGGGAGAATTGGCCAAATCTTTTAATGCTATGGCCGGACAGTTGCGAGAGTCCTTTGAAACCTTAGAACAGCGTGTCGAAGAGAGAACCGCAGAACTGGTCGAGGCGAAAAAAGCCGCCGAAGTCGCCAACGAAGCCAAAAGCGCTTTTCTCGCCAACATGAATCACGAACTGAGAACGCCACTGAATGCCATTCTTGGCTTTTCCCAAATTCTGACGCGATCGCAGCGCCTCGCCCCGGATCTGCAAGAGAATGTCACGACCATTAATCGCAGTGGAGAATATTTACTAGAACTGGTGAACCAAGTTTTAGATTTATCGAAAATTGAAGCCGGACGTACTTCCTTGCATAAGAGTAATTTTGATTTCTATTTACTCCTAGATGAATTAGAAGATATGTTCCAAATGCGAGCCGAATCAAAAGGCTTGCAACTACTATTTGAACGCGAAGATAATGTTCCTCAGTACTTACGTTGCGATCTCCTCAAACTGCGTCAAGTTCTCGTCAATCTCCTCAGTAATGCCATTAAATTCACTTCCGAAGGAGGAGTTGCACTGAGAGTTCAGCCATCAGTGAGAGAACAGCCAATCACGAATTACCAACAATCCATAACCATTCAATTTGAAATTGAGGATACAGGGGCTGGAGTCGATCCGGAAGAGTTTCCCCAACTGTTTGAAGCTTTCGTGCAAACGCAAGCGGGTTTAGACGCTCGAGAAGGGACGGGGTTGGGGCTGCCCCTCGCGCGTAAATTTATTGAGATGATGGGGGGAGAAATCACCGTCATCAGTGGCGGAAAAGCCTTTAACCCGGGTGCGACTCAGAGAAGCGATCGCATTGTGGCAGCTTTATCTACTCAAGGAACGCTCTTTAAATTTAGCATTTGTGCCACGCCGGTTGCCGCAAACGCGATCGACACCCGAGATCGCGATCGCTTTGTCATTGCCCTCGCACCCGACCAACCTCACTATCGTATTCTTATTACTGACGATCGCGAAACCAATCGCAAGTTATTGATCAAACTCCTCGCACCTTTAGGGTTTGAACTGAAAGAAGCGCGTAACGGTGCAGAAGCGGTAGAAATCTGCGAAACTTGGCAACCTCATCTTATCTTTATGGATCTGCGAATGCCCGTTATGGACGGCTATGAAGCCAATCGACAAATTAAAGCCACCTTGAGAGAGCAATCGCCTAAAATTATTGCCATTACTGCTAGTATTTTAGAAGAAGAACGCGCTGCGATCGCGGGTTCGACCTTTGATGATTTCACGCGCAAGCCTTTCCGAGCTACAACGATTTTTGATAAACTGGCCAAACACTTAGGAATGCGTTATCTCTACGAGGAAAGACAAGCCAAAATCACAAAACCGACTGTCGCCACCCTTTCAGAAGAAGAAGCGCGAATTGCTCTCGGAAAATTACCCGCAACATGGACGAGCCAACTTCAAGAAGCTGCTAATCGATTGGATGATGAGGGGCTCCTACAATTAATTGCAGAGATTGCCTCTCAACACCCAAAATTAGCACAAACGTTAACTGATTTAACTCAAAAACTGCGCTTTGATGCAATTTTTAATTTAATACCAAGCTCCTGAAAAGTACCATGAATACTCATTGCTGCAAAGGCAGTATTTTAATTGTTGATGATAATCTGAATAACCTCGGAGTATTAGCCTCTCTCCTCAGCGATCGCGGCTATAAAGTTCGTAAGGCAATTAATGGTAAAATTGCCTTAATGGGGGTTTGTGCAGAAGCACCAGATCTAATCTTATTAGATATTTTAATGCCCGATATTGATGGGTATGAAGTCTGCCGACAGTTAAAAAGCAATGACGATACTGCTTCGATTCCTGTTATTTTTCTCAGCGCTTTAGACGAAGCGATCGATAAAGTTAAAGGATTTCAAGTAGGAGGCGCAGATTATATCGCTAAACCTTTTCAAGCAGAAGAAGTTTTAGCTCGCGTCGAACATCAAATCCAAATTCAACACTTACAAAAACAACTCTACCAGCAAAACTTACAATTAAAAGAACGAGAAACACAATTAAATACAGTCTTGAGTACCATGACCGATGGTTTGCTCGTTCTCGATCGCGAAGGAAAAGTTCGTTTTTGCAATCCTGCCGCTCCTCTTCTTTTAGATAAAACCGAAGCGGAATTATTAGATCGTTATTTGGACTGGGAGACGGCGATCGGGGAAACCCGAGAAATTGAAATTTGTCTCCCTTCGGAAGCTATGAGAATTTTAGCGATCGAGTCAGAAACAACGACTTGGAAAAAAGAACCCGGAATTCTTCTTTCCCTCAAAGATATTACTCAGCGCAAACAAGCAGAGATCGCCCTCAAACAGGCCAAAGAAGCCGCAGAAGCAGCCAGCCAGACTAAAAGTACTTTTCTGTCTTCCGTCAGTCACGAACTCCGCACCCCACTCCATGCAATTCTCGGTTTTTCGAGTATTTTAGCAGAGGAAAACCTAAGCGATCGCCAACAGGAGAATTTAACAATTATTAGAAAAAGTGGCGAACATTTACAAGAGCTTATTGACGATATTTTATTTATTTCTAAAATTGAAGCTGGGTTGGTCAGGATACACCCAACTTCTTTTAATTTATCACAACTTCTCAATTTTATTCGCGATTTATTTCAACAGCAAGCAAAAGAAAAAGGCTTACAATTAATCTGGGAATGCGATCCGAATCTGCCCGAATATATTACTAGCGATCGCAGTAAACTCCGACAAGTTTTACTCAATCTTGTAGGCAATGCGATCGCATTTACTGAAAAAGGTCGTGTCACGCTACGAGTTAAAATCAGTCACCAGTTATCAGTCACCAGTCACCAGTTATCCATTATCAATCCAACGGCCAACAATCACCAAACAACAACTCATAATATTTCCTTTGAAATTGAAGATACGGGAATAGGAATTGCAGAAACAGACATTAAAACAATATTCGATCCTTTTATTCGAACTACCAGAAATACTGAATCTCATCAAGGGACGGGTTTAGGCTTAGCAATTAGTCAACAGTTCGTGCGATTGTTAGGTGGCGAAATTAAAGTTCAAAGTACCCAAGAAAAAGGTTCTCTATTCTCTTTCACAATTCCTGAAATTTCTCAACCTTCTCATCGAGAAAACAACAATAAGTCTGACAATTCTCTTTTCTCTAGAAAGATTATTGGTTTAGTATCAGGTCAGCCTCAATATCGCATTTTAATCGCCGAAGACGATCGCAAGAATCGTCAATTACTCCGGCAATATCTTCAACCTTTAGGATGTACTATCAAAGAAGTTGAAAATGGTGCAGAGGCTTGGAAAATGTGGCAAGAATGGCAGCCTCATGTTATTTTAATGGATCTCCGAATGCCCGTTATTGATGGTTGTGAAGTCACGCGACGCATTCGCAAAAAAGAACAATCTCTCCTCTCTCGTCAGCAGCCTCTCGTTATTATCATTGCGCTGACAGCTAAAGCGTTTACAGAAGATAAGCAAGCTAGTTTAGCTGTGGGTTGTAATGATTATTTAGAAAAACCCTTTCAAGAACTTTTATTATTCTCCAAATTAGCAGAACATCTACATTTAAAATACCTGTATCAAGACGAATACCCATCCAAATCAATTTTATCTAAGATTGAGAAACAAGATTTACAGATCATGTCATCTGAATGGATCGAAAAATTGTATCAAGCATCCCTTAAATTAAATACAAAAGAAATGCTTCAACTCGTTGAAGAAATCCCTAAAAGTGAACCCGATCTCATTCATACACTTAAAGATTTAGTACACGATTTTCGGATTGATATTATTCAAGAATTAACGATCGCATGAAATCTCAAAAATCATAATTCGCTGAGAAATATCCAAGGATTATCGTCATTCTCTCAATTCGCAATAATATCAACACCTCACTATTGACAAATAAGAAAATTTATGTTAAAGAAGGGATAATGCTGGTAAAATCAAAATCAAATATTATTTGAGAGACAATTGATTCAAAGAGTCTTTTTATCTGTAACTACTAATGTTTTGAGGAAACTTGCTCATGCTCACTAAAGCTGTTGCTTATTCTCAAATAGAAAATTCCTTGGACGCAGGCAAAAATTGCGCCCTTTCTATACAAGAGAAATTCGGCGATCGCTCCCTTGATTTCTTATTTCTATTTGCAACCATCGGTCATGATTTTAAGCAATTATTGGCAGGAATTCGCGAGATTTTGCCCAATATTTCTCTCTGCGGTTGTTCCGGTGCAGGAAGTATTACCAATTTAGGCTGTGACGAATCTTTACACTCAGTTGCCGTAATGGGTTTGGGATGCGATCGCCTCGGCTTTCATCCGTTTATGATTCCACATTTAGGGGACGATCCTCAAAAAGCTGGAGAAAAAATTGGTCAATTCGTGCGCGAATGCGAAATTGCTGCAACAGACAATAAACTCTTGTTTTTATTTCCTGATGGGTTTACCATGTATGCAGATGCGTTGTACAAGGGAATTCAAGCACAATTAAATGATTCTCTTGATTTTGTAGGAGGAACGGCAGGTAATGATTATAGTAGCGAAATAACTTATCAGTTTTGTAATGATTCTGTAATGAATGATGCTGTTTCTGGAGTGCTTTTAACCGGAAAATTTAATTATGAAATTCGCGTCAGTCATGGGTCTAAAGCGTTGGGAAATCTCAAAACTGTGACGCGATCGCAAGGAAATATTATTGATGAGATTGATAAAAAACCTGCTCTCGAACACCTGCGAGATATCTTTGGGGAAGAACAATTCGCTCGCTTTAACAACGATATGAGCGCGATTGGTTTAAACTTAATTGGTTTGGGAGTTCCTTTTTCAGGCAAAAATTACTCGGGAGATATTCTCGTGCGAGCAATTTTAAAAATCGATCGAGAAGCACAGAGTTTAATTGTGGGGACAGAAATGCCCAGAGGCACTGTTTTCCGCATGACTCGTCGCGATAAAAGACAAGTTCTTCGTGAAACTTGTCATATGGTAGAAGCAGTCATCGATCGCTTAAAATCACCAGATAATGCCGCTTATTTTTATTTTAATTGTGTGGGTCGAGGCGAACATCTTTTTGGAGACCCCGAACCCGATGTCAATGCTGCTTTAGAAACATTAGATATCGATCGCGATACAATTGGATTTTTCACCTTTGGAGAAATTGCCCCAGTTGCAAAAGAGCAACAGTTTCACAATTACACGGGAGTTTTTGTCGGGATTGAGGTACAATAAATGTTAGAATATGAGAAAGAATCTTTGCCAACACAAATTCAATCCCTACAAGAAGAAGTTGATTCATTAACTCAAACCATCATCCAATTAGAATCGGAAGCGATGGAGGAGAAGAAAAAGCAAAAGAAGCGAGAAGAAACCTTAAAACTTTTTCAAAAATTGAATCAAGAGATTTCTGCCGCGAATGATATTGATAAAATTTATCAAATTGTTGTGCGATCGCTTGCCGAAGATATCGGCTTCGATCGCGTAATTATTTATCAAAGCCAAATGAGCCGTTTTGTACCGATTGCGGATTACGGTTATGAAGAAAATTGGAATTTAAACCGCTTAATTCATCCTTTTTTCCGAGAATTAGCTCGCCAGAAAAAAGGAATATTGGTCAGTGGAAAAACCAAAAATAATCCCCTCGCAGTTTGCAAAGAAGATTTTCAAGTCGAATATTTTATCGCTTTACCTTTTGCGGTATTCGATCAATTCGATCGCATTTTATTTGTTGGCAATCAAAAAGAAAATACCTTAGCGCGTCCTCGTTTGACCAAAAAAGATCTCGAAGTTCTTGAAATGTTGAGCAATCAAATTACTATTGCTTTCCAACAAATTGAACTTTACGAACAAAGTCGACGATCGGCGAAAGATGCAAGCGATCGCGCCCGAGAATTGCGTCAAACTTTAAAGCAACTCAAAAGCACTCAAGCACAACTCATCCAAAACGAAAAAATGTCTGGTTTAGGGCATTTAGTTGCCGGAATTGCTCACGAAATCAATAATCCCGTCAATTTTATTTATGGCAATATTTCTCATCTGAGAGAATATATAGGGGATTTATTAGAAACCATCAAAATTTATCAGGAGAATTGTTCTCCAATTGCACCTAACTTTGCAGAAATTATTCAAGAGAAAGATATAGATTTTGTTGTTGAAGATATTCCCAAAATCCTCAATTCTATGCAGTATGGATCGGAACGAATTCACGAAATTGTCAATAGTTTAAAACTCTTCTCTCGTTTTGACGAAGCCGAATTTAAAATCGTCGATATCCATGATGGTTTGGATAGCACGTTAAAAATTCTCAATCATCGCTTGCATAAAATTGAAACGATAAAAATTTACGGAAATCTCCCGAAATTAGAATGTTATGCCGGACAACTCAATCAAGTTTTTATGAACTTAATTGTGAATGCGATCGATGCTATCGAAGAGAAAAATAAAAGAATATCTCTCGAAATAAGAGAAGAGGAAACTAGCAAAAATATTAGTAGGATTACTATTATAACAGAATATCAAGAAAAAGGGTTGATTTTTATACGTATTCGCGATAATGGCATCGGCATGAGCGAGGCGATTCGGCGCAAAATACTCGATCCATTTTTCACGACTAAACCTGTCGGACAGGGAACAGGAATGGGATTATCAGTTAGCCATCAAATTATTACAGAAAAACACAAAGGAACGCTACAATGCACCTCTATTCTTGGCGAAGGAACAGAATTTACGATTGAACTACCAGTTAAATAATTGATTTAATTGTTCATTGTTCATTGTTGATTACTCATTGTCAAAAGGGAATATCTTCTTCGTCTTGTTCTTCAATTTTTAATTGAGTTACAATCGTAGTTTCTTCTTGGATAGGTAAATCTGCGATCGCATCTCCCAATTGTTTTTGTATGGGTTTGGTTAAGGTCACGGAAAAATCTAGTTCTAAGTTTATCTCTTCCATTGCTTTCGCTAAATGAGAAAAAGCAATTTTTTTACTGGTACGGTGAGAATAAGATACTTTAAATCCTACCATTTCCGGCACATTTTGCGCCTTCATCGCCACTTTAAGGCGTTCTTTAATATGACCAACCTCCGTGTCTAACTTCTTCCATTGATGCTCTAATTGACAGTAGCGCAAAGTCAAGGCTTGCAGATCTTCTTGTTCGGGATTGGGACAAGCGATATTGACTAATTCTAATAATTTTTGATGAATTTGTGCGACATAAACCGGATCCATTGTGGCATAATGAAGTTGTTCCGATGAGAGAGGACGTTCCCCCCAATTGCTGCATTGATGGCTTTTATCAATATGAGCGCGATCGCATAATTGTTCTGCCAGTGCTTGTAAACTATATTTAGGAATAGGAACGAGATAATAAGGTATTTTTTTTGCCATTTCTAACGTACAAGTAATATTTTCAGCCTTGCGCTTGCCGAGAAACTTGCGATCGTAACTGGCATTATGAAATACTTTTTCAATTCTCGTATCGAGCATAATTAGATCGATAAAATCTTGTACCCATTCCGCGCGATCGAGAACATCAAAAATCGCAACGCGATCGCCTGCTAAATCTTGGGGATCGGCTAAAACTTGAATGAGAGAAAGTTTGGGTTTCTTACTTCGATAATCAGCAACTTCTGTATCCATCCAAAGCACTTTAGCTTCGAGCAATTCCTCGATCGCCCCGCGAAAGGCTTTAGGACTGTCAATATATTGCATAACAATTAGTCAATAATTAATGATTCATTATCAATTAATCAGGGCGATCGAGCAAGCAGATCGTACTATCTTCTCCGATAGAAATTAAACCTTGTTGGCGCAATTTTCCCATCAGACGCGTGACCGTCACGCGCGTAGAACCGATCGCACTACCAATTTGCGCGTGAGTTAAAGGATAGGGAAAACAAACACCTTTTTCTGTCCGTTGACCGTATTCTTCAACCAATAGCAGGAGAAACCCCCAGAGGCGATCGATAGTACGTCGATGACCGAGAGTGGTGAGTAATAATAATTTACGTTGGTGGCGATCGCGAAAATAGTCCAAGATATCCAAACGAAAGTGCGGCCAGTTATCCAGATCGTGCCAATACAGCCAAATCACAATAGTTGCATCGACCCGAGGGTCAGCTTTGAAAGTAAAGTGAGGGCGATCGGGAATTTCAAAAGGATGTCCCGCACCAATTAACCCCAAAAATGTTTCTTCTTGGTCTTCCGTCGCGGCTGTTTGTGAATAGGCGATCGCCTTTGCACTTCCGGTTAAAGAAACAGCACCGCATTGTACCAAATATAATAATCCCGGACGGACGGGAATAGATTCGTCTTTATTAAAAGATCGATCGCGATAATGAGTTTTTGCCCAGTCAATAATCTCTTGCCATTTTAAAAATGGACTAGCTGTATCTAGGGTAGGGAGAGGAATTGGCACGATCTTGACCTCACGTGAGAGGTATCTACCTTTATTTTAGCTAAAACCCGCAATTTTCCCCAAACTTCCTCGAACTGCTCGCAAATAATCTGCTGAGGAAAGCAAAATCAAACCACCTGTATTCCCGCAGACACTGTAATGCGATCGCTAACTACACTTCACTTTCTGTAAATCCGATATAATCTGCATTAGAATACTTGTCAATTTCTTCAATTTGCGGGCGCTCTGCAAACAAATGTTCTTGATAAATCCCTGATAATCCAACAATTTTTAATCCTGCTAATTCGCTCGTCCCTACCCGTCCTAAATAATAACAATTAGGAACAATTTCTGTTCCGTTAGTAATGCGATCGAGGAAACCATAAGGCTCGTGATTTCCACCAATAAACCAAACTGGATAAGGAAAAGCAACTCGACCTTCATAAAAATGAGGAAACTTGCCTAATTTACGATACTTTGCAGGTGCATCCATCGTTTGTAAATCGGCTTCGTGGCGATGAGGTTCAAAATCGCCAACCTGTAGAACAAAAGATAGTTGAGACTCCCATTTCTTCAACAATCCCAACATCTCGTACATCTCCCCATGTACGTCCCCCACTCCTGCAAAATAAATATCCTTTTCTGTCATTTTTCCTCATTGACCAAAAAAGTAAGCTTTCAAATCTCCCACTTTAGCGGCTGGAACTGATAATTGTTCATTGAAATGACCGAATCCCTAGTACGCGCCTTTTTTACTAAAGATCGCACCAAAAGTTTGAAAAATCAATTGTAGATCGTAGCCAATCGACCATTTTTTTTGATAGTCTAAATCCATCTTAACAATATCAGCAAACTTCTTGACGCAAGAGCGACCGTTAACCTGCCATTCTCCTGTCAAACCGGGTTTAACTCGCAAACGCTGCCAATGATAGTTATTATATTTTTCTACTTCATCTGGAGTTGGTGGACGAGTTCCGACTAAACTCATCTCCCCTTTTAGCACGTTCCAAAATTGCGGGAATTCATCTAAACTGGTACGGCGCAAAAATTTACCGATGGGCGTAATGCGAGGGTCATTTTTATTTTTAAAAATAAAACCGTCAGCTTGATTTTTAACTAAGTATTTAAGGCGATCGGCATCGGTTATCATGGAACGAAACTTCCACAAACGAAAGATTTTTCCGTTTAAACCACAACGGATCTGGCTGTAAAGCAAAGGTCCCGGACTGATAAAGTGGAAGGCGATCGCGAGTGGAATAGCGATCGCGGCAGTCAAAACCAATCCCACCAACGCGCCGATAATATCGATCGCTCGTTTGATGGGATTGTGAATAGAAGCATGAATTTTGACTGGTTTTTTCGATCTACTTAAAGAAGAGTTGGGCGACTTCGGCACATAAATTCTAGCTGAATGCAGGGGTGGGGGAAAATTGGGAGAAGTAATCATGGCAGTAGATACAAGGATTGAGTTAAACTTAGATATCTTCTACTTCAATCCTAAGCGGGTTTTTGGGGAAATGCCTAGAGTTAATAGGGAACTTTACGAAATCTTTAAATAAATTCACGAATGCCAGCGAGCGATCTTATTTTTCCGATCGCTCTGTCATGACTTCTCTTTTGATTGCTACTCGATCGCCGCGATCGCGCTCTTAATTAGCAAGATTCTCGGTATAGATCGTATTGTTTAATAATCGTGCGTTGGAGAGCAATAATCGCCGGATTCACCTCGATATATTTTCTCTGGGGATTAGCTGTATAATTTCGCTGTTCGTTTTCAACCATTTCGACATCTTGATCGAGGAATCTTTTAAACAGAAATCGCCAAATCAGTGATGATATCTGAGGTTTGATGGCTTGTAACAACCAATTGGGGAAAGGGAGCTTGAGAAATAAATAGGAAAAGGAGCGAGTTTCTGCTTTTCCTACGGGCAAACGTAACAAATAAATCGAAGACAAACCCTCTAGAGAACTGTGATAATGCGGGTAATGATATTGAATCGAAATCGTTGTCGTGGTGACCCGATCGCCGCGATCGCTAAGACCCAACCATCGAGTTGCCAAACCTTGATACGATACCCGATAATCTGCTCGCAGATCGGAATTCCCCATACTTAAATGAAGAAGAACCGGATCGAACCAGCCTTGCAAACCCCGATGCAGAAAACCGTGAAATACATCTATCGTATTTTCATTGCAGATGGAGAAATGGGCTTGGAAGCGTGGAGTTGACCGCGATCGTCTCGATATACGGCGATACGGTTAGAGCTATGCTATTCGCAAAGCGAAGGCTGCGCCAACGCGATCGCAAAATTTATTTATCAAATCAGATTATCCGCAAGCGAGACTGCGAACCGACGTTTAAGATAGGAAAAAGAAATCGATAATTTTTACCATGCGATCGCACTCCTAAATAGAATCAACGTCTTCCAGAGTACCCCCTCCGAACCATGCGTCAATTTTCTCGCAGTTTCATCGCTTTGTGGCTCGTTGTGAGCAGCCTATCGGGTAGTGCCTTACCCCTTCTGGCTCAAATTGACTCGATCGGTTTTATTCCCCCCGACGACCATATTGGCGAACCTCGCAATGTTGGTGGGGGCGGGAGTCGCGGGGGACTGTGCGAGAGCGATCCTCAAAATCAACAGCCCTTGCTCGTTCTCGTTCCTCAGCTACCAGAATCCTCTCAAAATCGGAATCGAGAAACAAAAACAAAAAGGGTTTTACGAGGCGGACTGACAACCCGTTCTTTTCCTTCGCTTTTTGTTTATCTACCGACAACCCATGCTAAAACTGGAGAGTTTCTCCTATTCAAACATCTCGAAGATGGTAGGAACAAAGAGATTTATTATGACACTTTTTCTTTACCTGATGAATCTGGGATTATTCACCTTCTTATGCCGATCGCTTTAGAAGTCGGCACAACTTATGAATGGTCTTTTACGCTGATCTGCGATGCAACTGAGAGTACGAGCAATGCCGTGGTTAACAGCACGATCGAACGAGTTTTCCCTGCAACAGATTTGGCGATACAGAGAGAAAACGCTTCTTTGGCAACTCAAATTCAACTCCACGGTCAAGCCGGATTCTGGTATGATTTTTTGGCACTTTTGACGGTGGCGATCGCGCAGTCACCTCAATTACAAAGTACATGGCAAACTGTGGTCAGGCAAAATATAAACCTCGATTACTCGATTTATCAAGCCCCTTTTCTGAACTGTTGTTCCCTAACTGCCGAGCCAATGTCTGAGGGAGAACAAAGCAAATAACTGCTTGCCAATGCCATGCCCAATTCTCCTTATTTCTCCAGCTTTTCTGTGTTGTCGCGACACAAAAAATTTTGGCAATTTCTCCAACAATGGCGGGGATTTTTGGTGACAGTGCCGAGTATTGCACTCTTGGCAATTCTCTTGCGCGGGTTGGGATTCGTGCAGCTTCTGGAATGGGCGATGCTCGATCGCTTTTTCTTGTGGAAACCGCCAGAACCCCCAGACGATCGCATCGCGATCGTTGCCATCGATGAAGATGATTTACAAGAAATTGGGGAATGGCCGATCTCCGATGCCATTTTAGCCAAACTGCTGACGAAAATTAAGGATCAACAGCCCCGCGCGATCGGGTTGGATTTATATCGCGATCTCTCTATTCCTCCCGGTACCGATACCCTCGCCGAAGTTTTTACCTCAACGCCCAATCTCATCGGTATCGAGAAAACCACGGGAGATGAGTTTGGTAAATCCGTGGCACCTCCAGCCTTGCTCAAAAAAAGCGATCGCGTCGGGGCTGCCGATTTTTTATTTGACGAAGATGGTACGATCCGCCGCCTTTTACTCTCTTTGCGTTATAAAGACGGGCGGACGATTTTGAGCTTTCCGGTGAAGTTGGCGTTATTGTATTTACAAGCGGAAAACATTCAACTCGAACCCCTCGACGAAACCGGGCGCGTGCGCTTGGGAAAGAGTATTTTTGTTCCCTTAGAGAATAATACTGGCGCTTATGTCGATGCGGACGATCGCGGCTATCAGATTCTCTTTGCTTTTCGGTCTCCCCCTTGCAAAGATTGCTCGTCATTTCCCCTCGTTTCCTTGCGGGATGTTGTCAACGAGGAGATCGAGGCCGATCTGTTTCGCGATCGCATTGTTTTAATTGGAGTCTCGGCCGCCAGCGTCCAAGACCGTTTTTTTACCCCCTACGGTCGTAATTTTCCCACGGCACCAACAGGGGTGGAAATTCACGCTCATGCGACCAGTTTGCTCGTCAGTGCGGCTTTGGATGACCGCCAACTCCTGCACGGCTTGCCCGATGGGGTGGAATGGTTGTGGGTGCTGTGTTTGTCGGGAATTGGAGCAGGGTTAAGTTGGCAAGTTTGGCGCTGGGAATGGAAAGTGCTGGGAATTATCTTGGGGGGAATGGGAGCGATCGCTACATCCTATTGTGTTTTTCTCGTGGGATGGTGGTTGCCTGCGATTACACCGTTACTGGCATTAGGGGGAGCAGCGATCGCGATCGGCGCTTATTTAACCTATGTGGCTCGGGAAGATCGAGAAGCCGTGATGAATTTACTCGGCCAGCACGTCAGTCCCAAAATTGCCCAAGCGGTTTGGAACGATCGCTATCAACTCCTTGAAGAAGGGCAATTGGTGGGACAGCAGATGACGGCAACGGTGTTATTTTCCGATATTAAGGGGTTTACGGGCATTACCGAAAGCGTCAAACCCAAAATTTTACTACAGTGGCTCAATGAATATATGAAAGCCATGTCGGAGGTCGTTTTGGCTCATGATGGTGTCTTGGACAAATTTATCGGCGATGCAGTGATGGCGGTATTTGGAGTTCCCTTACCCAAAATTAATGAAGAGGAAATTGCCAAAGATGCAAGGGCTGCCGTCCGTTGTGCGGTGGAAATGGCGGCAAAAGTTGAGGAACTCAATCGCCACTGGCGCGATCGCAATTTGCCGGAAGTCTCGGTCAGGGTCGGCATTGCCACGGGAGAAGTGGTAGCCGGAAGTCTGGGCAGTCGGCAGCGCTTGAACTATACCATTATTGGTGATAGCGTCAATGTGGCAGCACGTTTGGAGAGTTATCAAAAGTCTCTAGATGAGGGGATTTTTCGCATTCTCATCAATGAAGAAACCTATCGCTACATCGGGGAAGATTTCCCGGTCAAATATTTGGGGGAATCGCAACTCAAAGGGCGATCGCAGCCCATGAAAATTTATCAAGTTCTCTGGCAAGACTAAAAAACGAATGTTTCCACTGGTGACTGGTGACTGGTGACTGGTGACTGTCCACATTGCCTTCTTAAAAAAATAATGCTATACTGGTTAATCGAAATGGCGGGTGTAGCCAAGTGGTTAAGGCAGTGGATTGTGATTCCACCATTCGCGGGTTCGATTCCCGTCATCCGCCCTTAAAAAAGAACCTTGTACGTCAACCTTTTA